>JACQWU010000025.1 GCA_016209155.1 Candidatus Desantisiibacteriota bacterium
TCCAGCAAGTAAAATATTTTTTTTAATATTATATCCCAATGTAGCCATAAATTCATATGCCTGACGGCGCTCATATATGGCTTTATTATAAAAAATCTGCATCGCTTCAAGAGAGCAGAGATATTTTTCATTATCTATTCGCATGAATTCTCTGGTTTCATTATAGTTGTTATATCTTTTTCCTGCATCCATTCTATGAATCGAAACCCCGTAGGTGTTTTCCGTAAGCATGCGATAACGGAGTTCCCCGCCATAATAACGGGCATTCTTTGATTGTATATAATTTAATGTTTGATAATCGAGAGTAAGAGCATGATCACCGGAAGAATTTATATCCATCAGGGTTTTCCATTTTTCGGCAATTTCATTTTCAAAAAAAGAAAATACGGAAGATGTCGAAGATGGGAAAATATATTTATAGGAATCTCTTTTATATTCTTCCATCAATGTAAGATAGGGTGTAATAAGATAATTAATAATATAATTCTGACTTATTATTCTTTCTCTTTCCAGATTATAATCTAATTGTCCTGTTAAATAAGAGTTTCTATTTAGAACATAATAAATATCCATCCCTGTATCTTTTCTGAAAAGTGAAGAAGAATTCATTTGATAAAGATATGAGATCCCTATTTCAGTGTGAGTACCCCATTCCTTACTTATCCTTGTTCCATAAAGAATGTCACCGCTTGTTCCTTCAAGTTCATCTTCTTCTTGTTTTTTGGCTAAATATCCTGAAGTCCATCCGGAGAGGTGAATTGAATAATTATTTTTGGATATAGATAAATTTAAATATTCAATCAATTTGGATGATGTTTCAGTATTATCATTATTTTTATTGAAAATAATTATGCTATTAGAATCCCCTGACATATCGAAAGCATAAGATGGATAAGCATAATAAAATATTAAAATAGGGAAAAACATAATGCATAGTATTATTTTCTTCATTTTTACCTCTAAGTAGTTCAACCTAAAATAGCATAATTAAATTAAAAAATCAAATAATGTTAATATTTTTTCCTGTTTCTTCATTTTTCTTGACAAATCTATACTTATGAGGGAAAATTTTATCTGGAAGTGCCATTAATATCCTGCCTTTTTTATGCAGGGATGAATTGGCACTAAAATAAATAATAAAGAATTCCAAAGAGAGACAGAAGAACCCCTGCAGTCTCTGCCACAGGGTTCTTCATAAGAATACTGGAATTTTATAAAAAGGGATATCAATGTTGAAAAATAAAATAAATTTTGTGATTTTAATTGTTTTAGCATTAATTTTAGGAATAATATCTATTATTTTTTCTGAGCCCGAAGACAAAACCGTAAAAGTAGAAAAGCCTGTAAAAAAAGAAATAAAAAATGAATCAAAAGCGCTTGAACAATTTGCTAAAAAAAAAGGTAAAGGGGATCTTAAAAATCCTCATGATGAAATTGACTGTACAGAATGTCATGCAAAAAAACCCGTAAGAGGTAAAGACACCCCTGCAACTGTAACATTTATCAATGAGGATTTTAATTTATTATGTACTAACTGTCATTCGCAGGAGAGCAATATACATCCTGTAGGTATTGTTCCCCCTTTTAAAGTTCCTGATAATCTTCCTCTTGATAAGCAGGGAAGAAATACATGTGTGACATGTCATGATGTTCATTTAAAAGATATAGGGAATTCATTACTGCGTGGATTTGAAGAAGGCGGTAAATATACGGCAAGAACAGATTTATGTTATGATTGTCATGGTGACAGCTATGCAAATAATAATCCGCATCTGACACAAATCGGCAAGCGTAAATGCCTTTTTTGTCATTCATCAGAACCGAGTCTTACTGATAATGAAAAAACAATACATATGAAAGTCAATATTTTTTCTCTTTGTGATTTTTGTCATAATGTTATAAAAAAGAATCATCCCTTAAATGTTGATGAAACAATATCCCCGCCTGAGGAATTGCCAAGAGATTCTGACGGGAATGTTACTTGTGCCACCTGTCACAATCCGCACGGTACAACAGAAACAGTGCATTATTTGCGCAGGGAATATGTCCTGTCGCTTGAAGAAGAAAAATTTATAAATCCTCATTTTTCCAAAACACATTGCAAGGCGTGCCATCTTACCGAACCAAAAGCTGATGATGCAAGGGATAAAGTGGATTTTAAATATAAAGGAAATTTTATAGCGCTTTGCAACAGCTGTCATGGTGCCAGCGCTAATATTCATCCGGTAGATATAGTTCCTCCGGTTGATATGAAAGTCCCTGCTGATCTGCCATTAAATAAAGAAGGGAAAATAACCTGTATTACATGTCATGACGCAGGTTTTGTTAACCGCTCCGTAAAATATTTAATCAGAGGAGGAGAGAATTTTGCTGAGGTTAATGAGCTATGCTACAGATGTCATGAAAAGGAAAAATTTAAAAAAATGAATCCGCATTCAAAAATAAAGGAAGAAAGAAAGTGTATGTTTTGTCATATTGTTCCGCCTAACGAGGATGACGATTCACCTGAAACCGTAAAAATTAAAACCTCTATCAGACTTTTGTGTATTCGCTGCCACTCAGATAGACCGCATCCTTCTAATTTTAAACATTTAATAAGACCGGCCATGGTCATTCCAAAGACATATCCTCTTGATGACGGATTTATAACATGTACTACCTGTCATGATCCGCATATGGGTGAGTTAAAATTTAAAAAGAAGAAAAAAAGAGGCGATGATGAAGAAGAAGAACAGGATACCAAACAGGAGCAAGCTAAGGAACAGGTACTGCGGCTGGAGTTCGGTAAAAAAACAAAGAGCTTAAGAAAAGGATTCTCCTGCAAAATTTGTCATATTAACCTGTAAGGTTTTGAAAATAATAATTTGAAATTTTAGATTTGAAAGTATGCAGCAGAGTTATAACTCTTGTGCTTATAGATTGTAATAGGTTGGAATCTCTATTAAATCTCCGAGTGAATATGAGTTATCCTTTGTCGATATAAGGTGGGAGCAATTTCCAGATTGCGATGATTTGTTCGATTATAAAAAGAATCGCAAATAAGATTAATTTATAAAATCAAACAACCAATATCCTCGACCTTCTATTCCATTGAGCTTGCATCTACCCCAGACAACCTACCTATTACAAATTTTTAACTAAAAATTTTGTCTAAAAATGTTTTTAATGGTAAAATATAAATTCAAGTATAGGAAATTGAAAGTTTGGTTATAGCGGGGCTGTCTAAAAAAGTGCAAAAACCGCTTTCCCGTCATTCCCGCAAAAGCGAAAAAAAATATATGGAAAAACTCTATAAAGCAAATATAACAGCCGGCGCGTTATTGGTACCTGAAAGCAGAAAGATTGCGAATCTTATGATATGCAATGTTTCACCTCAAGAATGGAAGGATGCGATTGAACAAAAAAACATCCTGCAAAAATTGAGCGTATCTTCGTCAAAACGTGTAGCATCACATATACGTTCGCGTTTAGAACTTATGACGCCTGAGCTGTGGCAGATGGTTCGGGACGGGGACGCTGTTCTTTCTACACAGGCGGTTTTTGCGGCGGCTATTAAACATTGCCGGATCTTAGGCGATTATCTTGATCTTGTTGTACGCGAGCAATTTAGAAGGCTTGAAGACAAGCTGACCCCTGCATTATGGGATGAGTTTATTTTGTCACTCGACCTCGATGATGGAGTTAAAGTAAATTATGGAAAATTTGGCGAACTTTTAGCAGATGTAAAAAAAATCACCGGAACAAAAGAGGAAAAAGATGAATCTACTGATTAATTATTATCATTTAGTTAGTTAGTTAGTTAGTTAGAGAAGAAGTATGTTCAATTAATCTTGACAAAGTGTAGTTTGTAAGCTACAATATTGTTAACAATGATAAAAACAATAATTTCATACAAAACACTAGAATAATAAAGAACCATTTACAGATTGGCTTTTTTCTTTAAAAGATAAAGTTTCTAAAAAAAAATATAGAACATTAAATAAAATTGAAGAAGAATATTTTACAATACATCCAAAAGAAATTAAGCAGTACCTTGAGATTGCTTTAGAAGAATATCAGAGAGATGGTGACGAAAAAGCTTTTCTATCTTCACTTGCAGTGGTCACCAAAGTAAAAGGTGGTTTTACAAAACTTTCTAAAGAAACTAGTTTGAATAGAGAGCATTTGTACAGAGCACTATCTAAAAACGGTAATCCTAAATTTTCAACCGTTATACAAATACTTAATTCAATGGATATTAATTTAAAGCTATCATAATCCTGAAATTGAATTTGAAAACGATTATGCCGGGAATCAGTTTAAACAGTGAAAAAGGGGTCAAGTCTCGACTTGACTACATGTTATGCGGTTGAGTGAGGTTGAGTATAAAATATAGTATGAATGTATAGTGTGAAAAGTTATAAAAGTGCTGTAAAATATTTAGAAAAATTTAAAGCAGTGTCAAGAGGATTGCAATTTAAAAGCACCGTTTAATGAACTAAAAAACCGGAGCAAAAGAGAAAAAAATTGACTTATTTAGTTTTAAATATTAAAATAATATTTATAATTTATTAGGAATAAGGACTACTATAATAAATTTATCTGGATGTGCCATTAATACCCTGCCTTTCGAAGGCAGGGATGAATTGGCACAAAAATAAATAATAAAGAATTCCTATCAGAGACAGAAGATACCCTGCGGTCTCTGCCGCAGAGTTCTTCATTAAAAAGGGAATTATTATGAATATAACTTTTGAAAATTTAGTAGAAGAAGTGAAGAAATTATCATTTGTGGAAAAAGAAGAATTAAATTTTTTGCTTGATAAATATTTAGTTGAGACAAGAAGGGGAAAAATAAAAAACAGCTACAGTAAAAGTCAAAAAGAATTTAAAAAAGGTAAATTAGTATTCTCAAACAATATTGATAAATTAAAGGAATTGATTGAATAATGATTAAAATTTCTTTTGGCTCTTCATTTAAAAATGTTTTTAAGAAAAAGATTAAAAAAGATAAAAATTTAGAAAAAAAATTTTGGGAAAGAATAGAGATTTTTATTAACAATCCTTATGATGACTGATTAAGAACACATAAATTAAGTGGTAATTTAAAAGATTTATGGAGTTTTAGTATAGAATATGATGTAAGAATTATATTCTATTTTGTTGATAATACTAAAGTAGTATTTGTTGATATTGGTACGCATGATGAAGTTTATTAAGTACAAAACAAAGGATTGGGGAATAAGGGTGGTGCAGATAGTGCATTGCTAAAAATTTGGTAATTATAAAAGACTTTTAACTTTAAATGGGTGCATCCCCGTATTTGCAATTTTTCATGCAGCCAATTTTGGTTCTAATGTATGATAATGTCTTTTTAACATTACTTGATTATCATATCGTGTATTCTATAATTACTAATAAGAATCATCACTGGAAAGTATAGATGCTTTAATTTTAATGATCCCTTTAACGAGCAGACACCATGAAAGAACTCCAAAGTTATGCCGTCGGTTGCATGATGGGATAGTTCAATACTATGTTATCGAGCCTCATAAATGAGGCAATTACATATCATCGCAGTGTAGTAGTAGTAGTTGCCCGATTTATCGGGCATAATTAAATATCTTTTTAAAAGAGGGCAGATTGAGTTTAAATCTTATAGTTAAAATGAAATTTGGTTCTCATCTTTATGGAACTTCAACATCTGACTCCGATATTGATTATAAAGGAGTCTTCCTGCCTTCAAAGGCTGAAGTGCTGTTAGGGAAAATTCCTAAATGCCATAATTACTCTTCAGGCAGCAGGACAGAAAAGAATACACCGCAGGACGTTGATATAGAGATCTATTCCCTGCATTATTTCATCAACCTTGCGTGCGAGGGACAAACAGTAGCCCTTGATATGCTCCACGCGCCGGATTCAGTCATTGAAACAGGTTCGGGAATATGGAGCGCAATAGTAAATGAGCGCAGCAGATTTTATACAAGAAACCTTAAATCATTTATTACTTATGCAAGGCGTCAGGCAGGTAAATATGGCATTAAGGGATCTCGTCTGAATGCAGTGTCTGAGGTGTTGAAGTTTTTGAAATCAGAGGTTTCCACACAAAAGCGAATGACGCGAATGCCGACTTTGAAGGTGAGTTGCCGGAATGTCTGCCGCAGGGTGTTGAAATCATCCAGAGGGTCGCTTATTCCCGATGGGCCGATGAATCCCAGGACTGTGCACACAGTCGCGCGCGGAAGTAACGGGCATTTAGGATTATATCGTATTGAAATTCAGATGACGGTATTCAAAGCAATGGGGGTGGAGTAAATAATAATTTGAAATTTTAGATTTGAAAGTATGCCGCAGAGTTATAACTCTTGTGCTTATAGATTGTAATAGGCTGGAATCTCTATTAAATCTCCGAGTGAATATGAGTTATCCTTTGTCGATATAAGGGGGGAGCAATCTCCAGATTGCGATGATTTGTTCGATGGTGAATAATTTATCAATTCCGATATCGCCCCGGGAATATTGTTTAAAATGTCAGTTGCGGTTATACTGATTTTATTTTTTTTACCGGCGGCAATATCACCTGATGTGCCATGAAGAAATACCGCGAGTTTCGCCGCATCGAAAATGCTACGTCCCTGTCCTGTCAGGCTTGCGATCATGCCTGCAAGCACATCACCGCTTCCGGCAGTTGCCATACCTGAATTACCCGTTATGTTCATGAAAATATTTTTTTTGTATCCGGTAAGAGAATGAGCCCCTTTTAAGACCAGTACGCAGGGATATAATTTTGTAAAATCCTCAATAGTTTTTATTCTGTTTTTTTCTATGGTTTCTATTTTGGTATTTAAAAGCCGCGCTAATTCTCCTGTATGAGGGGTTAGTATTATCGGAGCCGAAATATTTTTTAGAATAAGCGGCTCTTCCGACAGAGCGTTTATGGCATCAGCATCAATGATAACAGGTATATTTACGGCTTTAATTAGTAATTTAACAAATTCGGATGTTTTTTTATGAAAGCCCAGTCCGGGGCCTATCGCGATGCAATTTATTTTGAGATTTTTCACTTTTTCAATAATAATAGAAAGAGATTCAATGCCTATTGTCCCTTTTTCCGTTTCAGGTAAAGGTATGGGGATTTGTTCTCTGAATTTTTTCGCCATGAGGTAGTATACACATTCCGGCATTGCTGTATATACAAGTCCGCTGCCTGTTTTAAGCGCGGCTTCTGAAGTTAAAACAGGAGCGCCGACATAATCCTTTGATCCTCCGATTATGAGTATTCTGCCGAAATTTCCTTTATGCGCCTCTCTCGGGCGTTCAGGAAGCAGCTTTTTTGCTTCACCGCGAAGAAAAATTTGTGTATTTATTTTTTCGAAGAAAAATTTGTGTATTTATTTTTTCTTTTATCGCTTCATAAGGGATGGAAATATCAACTACTGAAATTTTTCCTGAATAATTTTTGCCGGGGAACAGAAATTGACCGCGTTTCGGCAGTGCCATGGTTATTGTATGATTGGCTTTCACTGCTACGCCTAATACCTCTCCTGTATCAGCGTCAATTCCTGACGGGATATCAACCGAGATGACTTTTTTCCCGGAGTTATTGATAAGTTCAATTACTTCACCGGTTAGTCCTTCAACCGGCCTTGAGAGCCCTGTTCCAAGAAGCGCATCGATTAAAATATTACTATCTTTAATAATCTGTTTAAGATATGAAAGACCGGATGATTTTTTTATTATGAGTATTTTGGCATTAAGGTTTTTTAATATTTCATAATTGATGAGAGTTTCTTTACTCATTTTTATAGGAGAGCCGATTACAGCTATGGTAGTTTTATAGCGATGATTTAGCAGATGACGGGCAAGCACAAGTCCGTCACCGCCATTATTCCCTATACCGGCAAAAATACATATTTTTGTTTCTGCCGGATTAAAATTTAGATATTGTTTTTTAAGAATCTCAAAAATTTTTATTCCGGCATTTTCCATAAGAATATTGCCCGGGATACAAATCTTTTCTATTGCATGTCTGTCAATATTCTGCATTTGGGTCTTTGTTACCAGATACATGGCAGACTCCCGGTTTTGATTAGGTATTTAGACTGAAGGCTGAAGCAGATTAGGTCAATCCATTCAAAACCTAAAAACCTTCCACCTTCAGCCTATCCACCTGAATTGAAAATTTATCTATCAAAAAAAATATTTTTTCCTGAAATAGAAATAGGGATTCCCATTACTATATCCGCATCGATTAATTTAATTTTTTTTGCAGCCACTCCGATTCGATACATGATACGATTATCAACATTTAAAAGCCCGGCAGTTTTTACTGCGGATCCGAGAGCTATACCAAAATCTATATATCTCATAGAGCAGACCGGACCATAAAAAGATTTTCCTTCATGAGGTTTTGCTTCTTTCATCTTAGCGCAGGTATCATATCCGCATGCACCGCAGTTCAGGTTAACCGTAGTGGCTCCTTTCATTCCGATTAAAAGCACACCAAGGCATTTTTCAACATTTTTTCCGTCTCTGATAAAATTTCTATCAGCAAAATGTTCTGTAAGATTTATCATTGATTCTGTTAATTCCCTGAGTTTATCACCTTCGACCGCTTTGTAGATCAAAAAACTGTCTCCTCTTGCTTTTGGAGCTGTTTCTGCTGATACCGCCATTAAATTTACTATTGTTGAAAATATTTGTCCAAACGAAATGTCCATACAAAATCCTCCTTTTTTATCATATTAAAATAATATCGGCTGAAAGCCATATTTTTATGAGAATATAAGCTTAACTATTATTTCACGTGTTCTGTGCCCATCAAATTCACAAAAAAATATTTCCTGCCATGTCCCAAATTTCTCATTTTTAATTTATTCCTATATTCTTTATATTTTTGATTTAATGTCAAGAAGAATTTTTAAATA
>JACQWU010000026.1 GCA_016209155.1 Candidatus Desantisiibacteriota bacterium
AAATTATATATTTTGGTTGATACTTCAATATAGTTTTTTTTCTCATTTATTAACTCATCAAATAAAGTTTCATCTTCTTTATCAACTATAGATTTTTTTTGCTTATTCAGGTTTTCATCCACAATTTTGGATAACACTATAATCCCCTCCTGTAATTCTTTAATTTCTTTAAAATCACTGGCTAAAAACATTTTATGCAGGTTTATTCTAACTCCCTGTAAAAAAACACCTATATTAATTAAATTCCCCATTGGTTTAGTTTTTTTTTCAAAAAGAAATGTATCAGCATTATTAAGAGTTTTTAAATTTGTAATCCCAATAAAACCAACGATTCCTACAATTATCGCAACAATAATAAATCCGCTAATAAGTTTTGTCCTGATTTTTATATTATCTAAATTCAACATTTGATTATCCTCCTTCTTTCTTTTATAATTTATTTTTGATTAATTTGATTTGCAGGTTTTTCTGCCTGCTTTATATCAATCACATCTTTTGTTGAAATAACTTTGTTTATATCCAGTAGAATTTTTACTTTATCTCCGGACCTGCCTATTCCCAGAATATAATCAGTGTCAACTCTTTCACCAAAGCATGGAGTATCTTCAATATCATTATTATCTATGTTTGCTACTTCAGAGACTTTATCAACTATTATCCCTAATTCAATATCATTTGCTTTTACCACAATTATGCATGTTTTTTCAGTATGCGCTGCTTCCTGCATAGACAATTTTAAACGTAGATCCAGTATGGGAATAATTTTCCCGCGCAAATTAATAAATCCTTTAATAAATTTTGGAACTTTTGGAATAGGTGTTATTACTAAAAATCCGATTATCTCGCGAACTTTTAATATTTCTATTCCATATTCTTCATCTCCTAAATAGAAAGTTAAATATTTACCTCCTTTTTTTACTGTTTTGTTTTCATTTGATATATTTGTATCTTTTACTGATTCACAAGCGGCAATCGTCATTTTAATCATCTCCTTTTTAAATATAGACAGAGAATTAAGGTATTTATAATATAATTAGGGTTATTTTTTTTAAAATCTTTAATTTTTTTAATAAAAAATATCAATTATTATGGTAATTACAAATATCCTTCAGTCATTTCACCCTAAACACCTGAATATCAACCGTTATTTAACTGTAAGATGTTTTACTATATCATTAACTATTTCATTTAAAGGTAAAATTTTCATAACAGCTCCTAAATTGATTGCTTCTTTTGGCATGCCGAATACTATGCATGTTTTTTCATCCTGTGCCACCGTGTATGCTCCATTTTAACGCATTGCGAATAACCCCTTTGCTCCATCAGCACCCATACCGGTCAAAATCACACCAATGGCATTTCTACCCGCATTCATTGCAACAGAATGAAATAAAACATCAACACTTGGTCTTTGATAATGTACTTGAGGACCTTTTTTTATTTTAACAAAATATTTTGAACCGCTTTCCTCAAGCAGCATATGATAATTTCCGGGAGCGATCAGCGCAACTCCAGGTGCAACAATATCATTATCTTTTGCTTCTCTTACTTCCATCCTGGAGAGGCTATTTAACCTTTCAGCAAAACTTGTGGTAAAATATTCCGGCATATGCTGAACAATAACTGTACCCGGCGCATCAGCAGGCAGTTCCTTTAATAAAGATTCAATAGCCACTGTACCGCCTGTCGAAGCGCCTATTGCAAGTATTTTATGTGTTGCATTTATTGCCCGCAAAACAACTTCACCTTTATTTGCTGATGCGATTTCTTCTCTATTATATTTTTTAATGTCCGCAGACGCTGCATTTCTTATTGCGCGGACAAGAATTCGCGGATCAGATGACACAGAAAATGTCGAACCGGGTTTATGTATAACATCAATTGCTCCCAATTCCAGAGCTTTTATTGCCGCTTCACTATTTTTTGGCGTAAGAGAACTTACGATAACTACAGGTATTGGATAAAATTTCATGAGTTTAGCCAGAAAGGTAAGTCCATCCATTCTCGGCATTTCAATATCTAAAGTTACAACATCAGGTTTTAGATTAATTATTTTATCGCGGGCAACATATGGATCAACTGCCGTATCTATGACCTTTATATCCGGATATGAAGATAATTGTTCTGTAAGAATCTTTCTTACAATTGCCGAGTCATCGACGATTAGTACCTTTATCATAATTAAATTCCTTCTTAAAAAAATAATTTATTATTTTTTTCAACATATAATTTAGTTTTAACAAAACCATTTTCAAATCCAATATCCATCTCAGCAATTATTTTTTTGCTATCCGCAATATCTTCATTATTTATTATTTTTTTTGGCGGATCTATATAAAAAATTTCTTTTGTATCTGCAATTTCCGGGAGCAGATTTCCGCAAATTAAATTTACTATTTCACCCAATGCATCTATTTTTTGATCCTCAGATGAATTAATTTCCTCCCCAAGCATATTTGCCGCTAATGTTGAAAGAAAATTGCCGCCGTAAACACTTAATATTAGTCTACCGCAAAATATACCTTTAAAATCCACACTCATGGTTGCCTCAGGACATGTATCTTTATATTTTTCAATGCTCTCCTCATCAATAAATATATATCCTGCCTCTTCAAAAATCTTTACCACTATTTTGTGAATTGTATTCTCGAATTCCGTCTTCATTTTTAGCTCCAGTCATTGATATTATTATTTCCTTCAAAAATTCTGGTGTAAATGGTTTATGTACAAATTTAGCATCAAGTTTTCTCAGCATTTCAATGCGCAATTCACTCCCTTCAGTTGAAACAATAACAACAGGTAAATTTTTCAAGAATTCTTCTTTCCTTAGTTCTTTCAGCATTTCCTCGCCATTCATAACAGGCATATTTAAATCAACAAGCGCAAGATCAATCCATGTTTTTTTAAGAATATTCAAACCTTCAAGCCCATTACCTGCTTCATGGATCTCACCTATAGAAACACCGCTTAAATGCAATACTTTTATTACCATTTTACGGGTAATTGCGCTATCATCTACTACAAGAATATTCAAAGCCATTTTTTCTCTCCATATTAAAATATTATATCTTCTTAGTTTCCCCGTTAATTTTTAAATATACCTCGCCTGTCCCAATTTCCAGAAACATTGTTCTTGAAAGATTTTCTCCAACATCGTATGATTTTAATAATACATTATTTTTCCATAAGAGTTTACGGAGCATAATAAAATTTCTTTTGCCTATATTGAAAAAATCTTCGTCAGAATTACCGCTTCTGCATGATCCTCCGGCAACTTTAACAATCAACCTTTCTTTTTTAGCTCCAGCTTTATAAGCGGAAAGAAAAAATTTGGGGACACCGGTATCAACAAACATATATGGATTTTCATTTGCTTTTGCGCTGTCAATTGTTGAAAGCGGAAGCATAATATGGAGAAGTCCTCCTACATATGCCACCGGATCATATATTGTAATTCCAAGACAGCTTCCAAGCGCATAGGTTACTAAAGTACAATCTTTATTCGTTGAAATTTTCATATCGCCTACACCTATTACATCAAGCAAATTTCACCTCAAGTTTCATATTTATATATTTTAATTTATACAAACTGTAATGTATTTTTTGAAAAACCTTCGTCTCTTGCCATATTTCCGATTCCATCAGGATCCAGAATAAGTCCCACACATCCATCAGCAAGTATAGCGGCTCCGGATATCCCATCAACTTTACCTATCCCTTCACTAAGTGATTTGGCCACAACCTGCTGTTGTCCCAGTAATTCGTCAACTAAAAGCGCGTAATATCCTTTTTTATCACTCATAAGCAAAAGCAGCGCTTTATCAAGGTCATTTACAGCATCAGGTATGTCAAATAACTTATTTAATCTGAATATTGGAACAAATTCATTGCGGATCTTCACAATTTCTCCTCTTCCCATTACGCTTGAAACAGAATCAGCATCAGGCCGTAAACTCATAATTATATTAATAGCAGGAATAATAAAACATTCTTTCCCGACTTTAATCAACATCCCATCTGTAATCGCAAGTGTAAGCGGAAGATGGATAGAAAAAACAGTTCCTTTACCTTTTTCAGAGGTTACATCTACCTGTCCGCGAAGGCTGTCTACTCCTTTTTTAACAACATCAAGACCAACTCCCCGCCCTGAGATATCCGTGATTTTATCTGCGGTTGAAAATCCGGGTAAAAATATAAGTTTAAAGATTTCACTTTCCGATAAATTTTTATTACTCTCTATCAGTCCCTTTTCTATTGCCTTTTTAACAATTTTTTCATGGTCAAGTCCTTTCCCGTCGTCGCTTATATTTACCACTACTTTACCGCTTAAATTTAAAGCCGAAAGATGAATTGTCCCTGATTCTTTTTTGCCGGATTTTTTACGGCTTTCAGGATCCTCTATACCATGATCAACCGCATTCCTGATCAAATGAACAAGTGGGTCGTTCAGCACATCAACCATATTTCGGTCTATCTCAGTACCTTCACCTTCAATAATTAGATTAACAACTTTGTTGCTTTTTTGAGACAGATCTCTAACAAGACGGTTCATCTTTTGCAGGGTGGATTTAAGAGGCACCATACGAATAGTCATACTGAGATCCTGAAGTTCTCTTACAATTTTACCTGTGTGCGCAACTTTTTTTGCAAGCCCGTGATTTACAGCAATTATTTTATCCTGTGAAATCATGGAATGAGCGATTACGAGTTCACCTACCATATCAAGAAGTTTATCCATTTTATCGGTGTTTACTTTTACAAATGAACTTACTTCCTCCCCATTTATTTTTTTGAGTTTTCTTAATGAAGTTGCGACATCCTTCACACTGGCTACATTTGATTTAATAATAACTTTCCCCAGCGGCTCTTTCCCCTGACAGAATGCGGCAAGCTCAATATCTTCACGGCTTGCTTTCCCATCCGCAACCATAATATCACCTAAACGCAAAGATGTATTTATGGTATCAGATTCGGGTTCTAATTCAGATTCAATTTTTTCCGGATTGGTTAAAATATCAAGTAGTGCATAATATTCACCCGGAATTATTTTCTCTTCTCCTCCTATGGCATCATGAACAAATTGGATTAAATTCTTAATCATATCCAATGAACGCAATGCCAGATCCGCATATTTGCCTGAATAAACAATTTGATGGTCTCTGATTCTGGAAAGAAGAGTCTCAGCATGGTGCGCAAATTCGTTAATCAATTTAAGACCGAGAAAAGCTGAGGTTCCTTTTATTGTATGGAAAGCTCTGAATACTATATTTAAAGATTCCTGATCCTCAGGATTTGATTCCAGATTAAGCAAGGCTGCTTCAGAGTTTTCAATATACTCATTGCTTTCATTAATAAATTCTTCCAGAGTACCAATATCAGCATCAGCAGGAAGAGTAAATGTTTGCTTATTATTTTCGGGAACCGAAAGCTGGGAATTATTTTTTTTGTTTGCAGCGGATTCCACTTTTTGAGATTTTTGATTCGCAATATTATTTGCTTCAGGTATATTTGTTTTATTTGATTTAGATTTATTATCAGATTCAGATTTAACTTTTTCCGGATTGGTTAATATATCAAAAAGTGTATAATATTCTCCCGGAATTATTTTCTCTTCTCCTCCTATAGCATCATGAACAAATTGAATCAAATTCTTAATCATATCCAATGAACGCAATGCCAGATCGGCATATTTGCTTGAAAAAATAATTTCATGATCTCTGATTCTTGAAAGAAGAGTCTCAGCATGGTGCGCAAATTCGGAAATCTGGGGAAGACCGAGAAAAGCTGAAGTTCCCTTTATTGTATGAAAAGCTCGGAATACTATATTCAAAGATTCCTGATCTTCAGGATTTGATTCCAGATTAAGCAAGGCTGTTTCAGAGTTTTCAATATACTCACTGCATTCATTAATAAATTCCTCTAAAGTAGCTATATCAGCATCAGCAGGAAGAACAAATGTTTGCTTATTATTTTCAGGATCAGAAGACAGGGAATTATTTTTTTTATTCACATCGGATTTCACAGCATCTTTAGGTTTTTGTTTAATATTATTATCCGGTTCAAGCATTTCCTGAATATCTCCAATTGTTTTTTCAACTTCACCTATAATTTCCTGTTTTTTTTCAATTTTTTCATCAATAATTCTTATTATTTTCTGCTTAATATCCGTCAATTTTTTATTTATATCTTCAGAATAAATATTACAGGAAATAAGCTGATCAATTGATTTACATAACTTTTGCACACTATCTTTATTATCAGGTTTTAATTGTATCAATAAAAGAGAAATATCATCTATGCAGAGATTTGAACTTTCTTTTCCCGCTAAGACTGAATTCTCCGTATTTTTTATTTGCATTTCTTTTTCATTACTGCGCAGCAAACCTGCAATAACCCCCTTTATGCCATCGAGTTCCGATACAGGGACATCCATATTATTTAAAACAGCTATTGAAATATCTAAAATTTTTGAAATATTTTTTATGATTTCTTTTGGAGATTTTGCGCTGTCTTCATAAATTGCTTTCATTGCCTCGAAACATATCTCAAAGTATCCTTTTAAAGATAATTCTGCTTCGAAGACACTGCTGTAACTTTCCTCAAATTCAGCACCTATCTTTATGATCGCATCTTTATCATTAAAATTCAGCAGTTTTAAATTTTCGTTTA
>JACQWU010000027.1:0-9248 GCA_016209155.1 Candidatus Desantisiibacteriota bacterium
AATAAATTAAGACCAATGAATCCTGTAAAATAAATCCAATTTTTACTATGAAAATAAAACAAAAATAAACTAATCAAAATAAAAATTCCGGCAATTAGCCTTAGCCATCTTTCTTGAGACATATTGTATCACCTCTTCTTTTTATTTAAAAATTATACTTTACTCTCATATAAACATTGTCGTTTTTCTGAAACTGTCCGAATGTTGTATAATTTTTATCTCCTTCTATAAAATTACCTCCTGCTGTTAACATCAGATCATCAGTCATCTTGTATGATATTTCCGGAATCAGCATATAATCTTTTTCTGTAATTCCATAAAAACCAAACAATGACAGTTTCCATGTTTCATATTTTAAAAATTGTGTCAGCCGCAATGTGACTGTCTGCCTGGTTTCGTGTTCCAGTGGAAATCCTGGAACAGGATTATTTTTGTATTTCTGATAATCACTCATTATTTCACTATAATACTGCGCTCCCAGATGCAAATTTTCATTTATCTGCCGCCCATAACCTAGAAGATATTTATATTTAGAATTATCTATAAACGGATCGCTGCCTTTTTTATCCTCACGGGAATCATAATATCCTGCTTCCACGCTGACAACTCCGCCAAGTGAGTTTATTTGATAGCTTGCTCCATATACATTGAGTTCAGGATAAAAATAAGTCACGTTGGTTGAGTTATATGTCTTTATACCCGGCACATGATAAAATCCTTTGTAAAAATAAAAGGAAATATCTCCTGCTACTGTCTGATGAAAAATCCGTAAACCTGTCTCAATATCTTTTATTTTTTTATCCGGGTTTTGAGTTGTTTTATTTTTGATATCAGCAAACGGATCAAAAAAAATAAATTTATCTGATAATGGCAGATTATCACTTTTAAATGCCGGCATTATAACTAATTCCATTGATACAAAATTCGGATATAACGAAATTTTAATAGCTTCCGATATCCTGTCCGGAATAAAACGCATTCCAGTCTTTTGGAAAAATATCATTTATAAAAAGTAAATCACCTGTACCCCATGTGATAACCTGTTCTCCAATTCTAATATCATAATTTTTACCTGTTGAATTTATATACATTTCTCTTAAATCTATTTTGGTTTCATTAATTGTACCATCGTGTATAAAATCAATCTTAGCTTGAAAATTAGCATCGCTTGTCTGCGAATATGAGTTAATATCAAGACGTAATTTTTCTTCACTTAAAATTAAATCTCTATCTTTTTCATCACTTTTAGTTCTAAAGGAATATGTTCCAAGTCCGAATCCATGCATATTCATTTCTGATGCCTGTGTAGAGACGCAAAATTTTGCGTCTCTACTTGAAAATATAAAAAAAATTAAAAGTAAAATTAGTTTTTTTTTCATTCCAGATACCTCCTCTGAGGATTTTGCATAAATCTTTCTTCAAATAAATCATCTCCGATTCCAATATTATATTTTATATTGTTATACAACACTTCAGTATAATTGCCTGTTTTTACATCTTTCATTATTCTTTTCATTATTGTTGGAAATCCGTCAATGTCTTTAATTTCCTCTGCTGTAAAAACTTTTTCAAGCTCATCAGATGAATTGTAATATTCTTCTTTACGCGGTAAAAATTTTTCCCCATCTATCCATGATAATTTACGTGAAAATTTATCTTCTTCTTTTGGAATGCTTTGAATCACAAAACAATCTATTCCATTTAATTTTTCTTTTCTAAGCAATTTATAATTATCAAGTGAAATATCTCTTCCGGATATATCTTCATAAGTAAAATCAGAACCGACAAAACTCGAATGCTTATCACTTGATGCAATACGTCTTACCATTTTTAATGCAGGAATAAATAGCCAGCGCAGGTCGTCTTTATCCGGTAATTTATGTACCATAAAAGTCATATCGCGAAAATCCTGCGGTTTTTCAAAATAAATAAAAAATTTTTGTTCTCTGTTTGCAAGATTTTTACGCAGCATAATAAGTTTACGCTGCCTCTCTTTCCCTTCACGATTAACAAGCCGCATGGATACATTAGCTTTCATATCAGCAGCTTGATAAAAAAAGACTTCCTGCGATTTAACTGCAATTTCATCCGCGGACATTTCAGCATAAATAGATTTTATGCTGCCAAGCAGTATGATTACCAGCATTAACTTTGTGATATTTTTTTTCATTATTTTTTCTCCTTTTATATGTAGAGACGCAAAATTTTGCGTCTCTACTACAGTATTTTATTTCACTACTTCTTTATGAAAAAGCCGGATAAGACCTGGCAGATAAATAATACTCATTGCTGCTGATATAAGCATAATAACTGCCATAAGTACTCCAACTGTTATATATGGGGTAAGGTCTGCAAACACCATAACAAGAAAACCTAATGCAAAAAGAATGGCATTTAAAAAAATCCCTTTGCCGGGACGTTCTACTGTCCATATTAAAGCGTCATCCAGCTTTGGAAATTCTCTATAGCGATGTTGAAATCTACCGACAAAGTGAATTGCAAAATCAATTGCAAGCCCCAGAGACAGAGTTGAAAGCACAGCTACAGGCATATCAAAATCCTTTCCAATCAGACCGACAACACCATAGATTATTAAAATTGTAAATATGAGAGGCAAAAAGCTTATAACCCCTAACAATAGCGACCGTGTTTGAATAATTAAAAGTATTAGAACCAGTATTAATCCCCATAAAAAACTTTCCACCATACCCCATAAAACTTCGCTATTCCAGACAAGATTAAAATAAGCAATCCCCGCAGGTTGTATTTTTGCTCCGCCGGGAAGCGGACTTTTTGCTAAATATTTATCTGTTCGTTTAATAATATCTTCCATAACTCCTGCATCCCATGTTTTAAGCTGAAGATGAATTATTGCTTTCTGAAATGGATAATCTACTACATTATTTAAATCTTTTTGTTTTGCAGACATACTGAATAAAAAGATATATTGCCCTATTTCATCACTCGAATCCGGTATCCGATCATAATTTGGATCATCATTATGTAATACCCGATTTATGCGTTTAACATAATCTGCGACAGAGAAAGTTTTTCCTACACGAGGATCTTTTTCCAATTCTTTCTGAAGATTTTCTATTCCCTTTAGCATCGCCGGATCTTTTATTGAATTTTCAGTTTGCGTCTCAATAACTAAATATGCTGTTGATGTACCGCCCAGATGTTTATTCATAATCCTGTCTGCTGTCCTGATAGGACTTGAATATTTAAACCAATTAACCATATTGTTATTTACTTTGATTTTATAAAGACCGACCCCCGAAATTATCAATAATATCCCGCCAAAAGCAGCTATTCCTTTAGCATATTTTATGCAAAATTTTCCTAACTGTGTTAAATACGATTGTGAGGAAACCTCTTTTTGTTCAGGATTTTGAGTGATTTTTAAAATGCTGTCTTCTTTAATTAACATTAATATAGCAGGTACTAATGTAAAACTCATTAAAAGTATTACTAAAGTTCCAAATCCAATAAATAATCCAAATATTTTCACCGGAACTATGGATGCTGTTGCCAAAGAGGCAAATCCTACAGCAGTTGTAATATCGGAATAAAAAACAGGATTCGCAACCACAGCCATTGTGTCAATAACCGCACTGCGCTTATCGCGAACCTCACGAAATCTAAAAGCAAATTCATTAAAAATATGAATACTATCAGTAGCAATTGCCATTAAAAAAACCGGACTCATTGAACTCATAATATGCACCGGAAATTTCATCCCGATTAAAAGCCCCATGCACCATATTATGCTAACCATTGCAACGGACATATTTGCAGCAATTAGCGGAACACTGCGAAACATTATCCATATTGCAATGCACATAACAATACCAGCAATTGGAGAAAACAGTCCCATTTGACGAAACATCTCAATGCCGAATGTGTCACGCGCTACAGGATCTCCTGCCAGATAATATTCATCATCACCGGCATCCTTCGGGAGAAGTTGTTTGATTTTATCAGCAACTTCCTTGCCATTAACTGCCGGTTTAATAGGAACATATATTGCTGTAGCAGTTGCATCAGGTGAAATAATGCGATTAACAAACAAAGGATTTTTTATAATAGATTTTTTCAACAGTTCCAATTCTTTATCTGTTTCAGGAATACGTTCCAGTACCGGTTTTGCAATAAGAGTATTTTCTTCTGACAAAACATTATCAATAGTGGTAAAACTTATAATATCCTGTGAAATAACTCCTGATATCTTTTTAATTTCATTGGTAAATTTTGTAATTCGTGAGAGTGTTTTTTTATTTATTACCCCATTTTTATTCACAATCCCCAGTACTATAACATCAGCATTTAATTCAAAATCTTTTTCAACTTTATCATTATTTTTACGTACAGGTGAAGCTTGCGAGAGCATGTGCTTTGGATCGGTATCAATAGTAATTTTAGGAAATTGAATTGCAAATAAAATAGTTATAAAAATTGTTAGTAAAATAATTAATTTTGGATGATCTACTGAAAAAATTGCTAATTTGGTTAACATCTTTATAAACATATAAGTTTCTCCTTTTATTATGCTATTCATATATTATAATAAATGAATGTTTTGTATCTAAAAATTATTTCTCATCAAGTTTTTGGGCAAATTCCGCATTCTTGTGAATTTTGGCATATAACATTTCACGAACAATATCAAATGCTTTAAGTATACGTTTATCAGCGAGCGAGTAATAAATATTAGTTCCATCCCGGCGAGTCTCGACAATCATTTTATCTCGCATTAAACTTAAATGCTGTGAAATATTAGACTGATGAAGTCCTGTTGCTTTTTCAAGTTCAGTTACACTTTTTTCCCCATCGCGTAAAATATTTAATATTTCCAATCTTTTCGAATTGGTAAAAATCTTACACATCTCAGCATGCATTTCATAAATTTTTTTATCTATATCCATAAAATATTTCCTTATATGACTCTTCTTATCCATTAATATATTAGAATATTAGAATATATTTGTCAAGTAAAATTTTCGTTTATTTTTAGTTTACCGTTAAAACCATCTGACAACTCCCAGCCCAATTCCAAAATCAGGAGAATCTTTATTTAATCCTAAAAATGTATTACCTTTTAAAGAATATTGTTTATTTAAAATTCTAAAAAACCCCATATAAAATGCCAGGGGATTGCTTCCATTAATACTCAGATATTTTCTTCCTTCAAGAGAAGCATATATATTTGTTATTGCAAATATTTTCGAAAGCGTTAATCCATAAGGTAAAATATCATCATAACTTTGTAAAGCCGAATCACCTGTTTTTATAAAACCTGTTGAAAGAGATAATTTTATTTCTTTTAAACTTTTTTGAAAACTGATAAATGTACCATAATCTCTATTCCCTGTACTAAGTCCTTTATTTTCATTTCCTGTAGGCAGTTTTAGTGTAATTGCGCTATCAAGTCCAAAGTTATTGTTTTCTTCGGGAATAACTTCAAAATTAACATTTAAGATAGTATCTCCAATATCATTGACATTATTCGAACCCGTTGTAAGAGATAAGTATGGAAGTGTTATATTAACATCATAAGTAGATGTAATATATCCTAAAGAGGGACTTTCATAATAAAGATTGGTGCGAGAGGAAGTTCCAAAATCACCTGTTTTGTAACCTCCCCCCATTTCCAGATAAACATTTCCTTTTTCTAATGCGTAAATATTTGGCAGTAAAAATAGTATTGCAAAAATAATTTTTTTTATGAAATTTAAGCGCATTTATTCACTCTTTTTTTCTTGTTCCTGCTTTTTTTCTTTCATCATTTTATCCATTGTTTCATTCATATTTTTCATTTTATTTTTCATTTTTTCCATATTTTCATGATCCATTTTACCTGTTTTCATCTGTTCCGACATATCATTCATCATTCCGGACATATTTTTCATCATGTCTGCCATTTCTTTTGTTTTATTCGCGTCCATTGACATTCCATGCTCCATGGTGTTTGACATTTTACCCATCATATTATTCATTTGTTTCATCATATTGGACATATCCTGCATCATTTTATGATCCATCATTTTATCGCTCATCATTTGCGATGATTGATCATGCCCCATTCCTTTATGCATTTTCATGTCATCATTTTTTTTTTTTTCTATCATCCCGCCGCCCATTTCCGCAAAAGTCTGTATACTTATAAAACAAAAAATAAAAGATAGTACTATCAAATTTTTTTTTATCATATTTTTTCCCTCCTTTAGGAAAATACTTTTTCATGGAATTTTGATGTGAATTAGCTGCATTATAAATTAATGAGTTATTTTAAATGATTTGTCAAGTTTGCAATCAAACATGACAAATAAATTAATTTGACATTACACTATACGCCTTCTATAATACACATTTCTAATTTTATATCAAAAAGGATTAATTAAATGATAAAAGCAGTTGATGTATCTAAATCTTATGGATCACAGGTTTTATTTAAAGATATAACCTTTAATATAAACAGTGGAGAAAAAATAGGATTGGTTGGAAGAAATGGAAATGGGAAATCAACTTTATTTCAGATGATTTTGAGAAATATTGAACCGGATTCTGGAGAAATTTCAATACCCAAAAACTACAGAATAGGTTATCTTGAACAGCATATTAAATTCACACAAGAAACAGTATTAGAGGAAGGGTGTCTCAATTTACCTGATTTTGATAAAGGTTCTGAATGGAAAGTAAAAAAAATACTTACAGGTTTAGGGTTCACGATGGATGATATGATGAAGCATCCGTCACTTTTTTCCGGCGGTTATCAAATAAGATTAAATCTTGCAAAGGTTCTTGTATCAAGTCCAAATCTTCTTTTACTGGATGAACCGAATAATTATCTTGATATAGTTGCCATAAGATGGCTTGAAGGATTTTTAAATCAATGGCCCGGAGAAATAATGCTTATTACTCATGACAGAAATTTTATGGATTCCATCTCAACCCATACACTTTTAATTCATAGGCAGAAAATAAGAAAAATTGAAGGTGACACTGAAAAAATTTATGCCCAGATCGCGCAGGAAGAAGAAATCCATGAAAAAACACGTTTAAATGAAGTAAAAAAGAGAGAAAAAACCGAATTGTTTATCAACAGGTTTAGAGCAAAAGCAAGGCTTGCAAGTCTGGTGCAGTCCAGAGTAAAAGCACTCGAAAAAATGGAAAAAATCGAGAAGCTTGAAGAAATTTACGATCTTGATTTTTCTTTTAATTCAGCTCCGTTTCAAGCAGCAAATATGATGACTTTAGAAAATATATCTTTTTCATACGATCCATCCGAGCCTTTGATTAATGATGTTTCTTTAACAATAGGTAAAAAAGACAGAATATGCATTATTGGTAAAAACGGAAAAGGGAAATCAACATTAATGAGAATAATGGCAGGGCAGCTTTCTCCGACAGAAGGAACTGTAAAAACACATCCGGTCTTGAAACTGGGTTATTATGCTCAAACGAATGTTGCAAATTTAAATGAAAACAGAATGATTTATGAAGAAATTATGAGCGCAGATCCTAAATGTTTAATGGAAAAAGCGCGCGGGATAAGCGGTGCAATGATGTTTGGCGGAGATATTGCCACAAAAAAAATATCAGTACTTTCAGGCGGTGAAAAAAGCAGAGTATTACTGGGGAAAATTCTTGTTGCGGAATCTCATATGATTTTACTTGATGAACCTACAAATCATCTTGATATGGAATCCTGCGAGGCACTGCTTAATGCCATTGAAGAATTTGAAGGTTCGGTAGTTCTTGTTACACATAATGAATTATTCCTTCATACACTTGCAACGCGTCTTGTTGTTTTTGACAGAGGTGAAATAAATGTGTATGATTATACTTATCAGGAATTCCTTGACCGTGTTGGATGGGAAGATAACACCAAAAAACCCGTTAAAAATTTAAAATCAGTAAATAAAGATAAAATTTCGGATAAGAATGAGCTTAAA
This sequence comes from Candidatus Desantisiibacteriota bacterium, assembly GCA_016209155.1. Classification (GTDB taxonomy): domain Bacteria; phylum JACRDZ01; class JACRDZ01; order JACRDZ01; family JACRDZ01; genus JACQWU01. The sequence goes on from JACQWU010000027.1 coordinate 7,956, forward strand.
AAGGAAAAAGCAAAAATTGTTCAGGAAAAATCAAGAGTGCTAAAGCCTCTTGAAGATGAAATAAAAAAAATCGAAAAAAATATTGAAATTTTAGAATTAGAAAAAAATCAAAATAATGAATTATTAGTAAAAGCATCAATGGATGGAGATGCAAAACAAATAATAGATTTATCCAAAAAAAACAATTTTATTGATAAGCAGATAGAATCTTTTTATAATAATCTGGCGGCCCTTTCCGGCAAATTCGAAGAAGAATCAAAAAAATATATATAATCTATATTATTTAATATGTCCCAGATAAACCAATGCAAAATCCTGAGGACCCTTAGGAATATTTGACCCTATTACATCAATTCGATATTTCCCTATAACAGGTTTTTTAATATGAATAACTTCAACATTATTATTTGTGTCCATTGACAGGGGCGCCCCTTCCGGCTGATTACCGGCATACCTTTTCCCGTCAGGAGAAGATAAAACAAGATTCAGATTATTAACCAGAGAAGAACCGGGATAATCAGAATAGGCAATACAAATTCTAAGAGGAGCATCATCCGACATAATATTTATTTCAATACTCCACACTTCACCTGTTTTAATACCTTTTTTAACTTCAATGAATTCTGCCGAAACAGGTTTTGCAGGTAACAGAATTGCATCAAGATTGACCCTGCCATATCCCTGATGGATGTCAAAGATACTGCTGTCAGGTGCATATCCCTGAAGCCTTTTCGCTCCGGTTATCATAGCAGCCTTAAGCAGAGCAGCAGTCGGTTTTTTTATTTTTTTATATTTTCGAAGATATTCTCTGACAATTGCGGCAGCACCGGATGTAAGCGGGGTAGCCATACTTGTCCCTCCCATAAAAAAATACATTTTACTCGGGGGGAAAGCTTCCCATGCCATATTATTTGGAGCTATCATTGTTGAACGTGTGGAAAGGATAAAAGTACCGGGAGCAACAATATCGGGTTTTATACGATTATTTTTTGCCGGTCCTCTGCTGCTAAAAGCAACAACCTGGTCAGGATTATCCGCCATCGGATCGTTTTTTATCGGCTCAACGGGAAAATCTTTCGCCCACCACTTGCCATATGTTTTGCTATTAAAATCTAATCTTTTATTTTCACAGGCGCCGACTGTTATACAATTCTTCGCAGTCCCGGGAGAACTTACACTTTGCGGATTAATCCTTCCGTCCCCGTCCCTGTCGGTTCCATCATTACCTGCCGCAACCACAATGCAAAAATCTTTATGTTCAAAAACAAATTGATCAAGCTGTGCGCACTGAGT
>JACQWU010000027.1:9263-22268 GCA_016209155.1 Candidatus Desantisiibacteriota bacterium
CCTCCTCCCCATGAATTAGAATGAATACGGGCTTTTTTATCGTAAGCATCCAAAAAAAGTTTTTTCAGATCATGAGGAATTCCTGCAAGCAAAAACCGGCCGTAATTATTAAAATCCCCGGGATTTTTCCATTTTATTTCCTGTTCGATTGCTTGAAAAATAAGTTTTGCTTTATAGGCTAATCCTCTGATCGGATTTGTAACATCAGCTAAATTCATACTTACTGTACCATCCCCAAGCACAGAACCCGCCACATGCGTCCCGTGTCCGCTATCAAGATCAGCAGGGCCGTCATTCCCTCCGGGATTATTAATATATGCTGCAAAATCATCTGTAATAGGATAGCTTTTAATAAATGAAACACGTTTACTAAAATCTTTATGAATATTTTTAGGATCACCGGTATCCAATCCTGTATCGCATACTGCAATATATTCGCCTTTCCCGCTTAGATTTAAGCCCGGATTTGCCGTTACCGTATTCGCACCCATAATTTTGGCTGCGATATCATTACTTGTACGTTTAAGGTTTCTTTCCCGTATAGTACGCACTCCATGAATTGACGATAGGACTTCAATCCGTTTTCTGGCAATTGATCTTTTATCAGAAATTTTAACTATCATTACCTTTCCATCCGGATTTGCTTCAAGAACTACAGCACCGGCTTTTTTTACAGCCGAGACAGCCTTTTTAAGATCATCGGACCCGAAAAATTCAATAACATATGTACCGGGGATAACCCTTGTTCTTGGCAAATCTGAAAATACCTCTCCGGGCTTTCTATCCGCATGTTTTAGCGCCGAGTCTGTTACTCTGCCGCTGTGAGGAAGGTGTCCAATCCAGCGGACAAAAGGAAGATTTTTAATCTTTTCAAGTATCAACTCATCTGCTCTTACAACATATGTGAAATCCGCAAATGGTTCCCTTGGTTCACCGCCTGTATTTTTAACGGCTTTTAACCACTCCTCTTTTATCGGTCCGGTGAATTGCACCAGATAATGATGACGGCCGGACAAAGACGGCTTGACTCCTTTATATGCGGGATGTGCATGCACTTTCCCCTTTGCTTCAAAGCGGGGGATTGATGTATCAATCTCCTTTTATGAACTTTAAAGAACATATTGGAACTGCTTTGAGACATGTATACTGCGGCCCTTTTGGAGTCAGCACACTATTTATAAGTTTCAAATTATCCACTTTCTGTGTGCCCAAATCCTTATGGCTCTCACTGTCAGTATTAATATATTTTCTTATCCCTTTAAAATCTTTTACTCTGGCAATAGTTATATGAGGAACAAAAACCGATTCTTCACTGTCTCCCAGTCCTTCCAGATTCAAATGCTTTTCTAAATTAAGCTTGATTTTTTGCATTTCCTCTCTACCTTCTACTATACCCGTCCAGAAAATACGCGGATTCTTCCAGTCAGGAAAAACTCCAAGACCGGAAATTTTCATATTAAACGGATTAACTTCAGAGACTGCTTTCTGCATTATATTATAAAGTGTGTCCAGTTTATCTTTTGGAAACTCAGCAAAAAATCTTAAAGTAATATGAATATTTTCCGGTTTTGTCCATTTTACAAAACTTGATATTGACGCAAGATTTTTATTCATTGATGTAATATTGCTTTTGATATCTTCATTAATCTCAATAGCAATAAAAGCCCGGATATATTCTATATTTGTCATATATTCATAAAGTATCGGAAAGAAGAAACTGTCTTATCATATTTAAGGCACTAAAAGCAGTTTTATCTTTTATATCTTTCCTTTCTCCGCTTAAAATAAATTTTTCAGAATAGGTTCTATTTTTTGTTGATAATGCAATATATACCAATCCTACAGGTTTGAATTCCGTCCCGCCTTCAGGACCTGCAATACCTGTAATCCCTATACCTATTTGAGACATATAAATTTTGCGTACTTTTTTTGCCATCTCTTCCGCAACCTTTACACTGACTGCCCCGTTTTCATTAATAATCTTTTCTGAAATTTTTAATATTTTTTGTTTAATTTCATTTGCATAGGCAACACACGATCCCATAAAATATTTTGAACTTCCGGGAATATTTGTTATTTTACTGCTAAGGAGTCCCCCTGAACATGATTCTGCTATTGCCAGTGTCAATCCATTCCTGAGTAAAAGTTTCCCTGCTACTTCTTCCATTGTCTCATTATCAAATCCCCAGATATATTTACCTAAAAGCTCGATGCATTTCATTTCATAATAATTAATTCTCTGTAGTGCTTTTGTTTCAGTTCCTGATTTAACAATAATTTTCAATGATATTTGATTATTATCCGGAATTATGGAAAAAGAAACTCCGGGATCCTCTTTGAATAAACCTGAAACTTTACTATTTATTTCCGTTTCATTGATATCCAAAAGTTTTATTATCTTTGTTCCTGTATAATAATGCCGCGGGATAAAATTCAAAATATTTGGAAGGACAAAATCCTCTGTCATTTGCTTAATTTCAGAAAGTACGCCGGGCATAGCAAAAATAATTTTCTTTCCTGAATTAAACATAAGACCCGGCATAATGCCGTATTTATTTTCAATTATTTTTGCGCCCTGCGGCATAAGAGCCTCTGTTTCATTTGAAACCTGAAGTTTATTCTTGCTCATTAATTTTGGAAAAACTGATTCATTTAATATGAGGGGCTTTTTAAAAACTCTGGAAATAATTTTTTTAGTTACACCATTAAGTCCGCCGGTAATAATTATTATATCTGACCGCGATGAAGCTTCTTTTACTATTTCTTCTGCATACTCTGCTATATCGCTTACTATTGTAATAGAGGAAACATCCAGTCCATTTTCATACAGCCTTCCGGCTAAAAAATGTCCGCTATAATCCGCTCTATCACCGCTTAATAATTCGCTTCCGATTATAATCAATTCTATTCTCATAGACATTCCTTTTATATAAATCAATCATAACCATATCTTTTTATAAACCAGATTTTGCCCATCTGAACCATTAAAAGGTAGGCAGTAATAATAATCAAAAGTGTAATAAAATATAAAGACGGAGGAGCAATAAACCCAAAAGGTTTTGCAAGAGGAGAAAAAGGTATCATAAATCCAATTGATAATATTACAATTGAAGATATCACTAAAAGTCTGCTTGGCTTGCTTTCAACAAATGGGATCTTACCTGTACGGATAATATATATAACAAGTGTCTGAGTACACAGGGATTCTAAAAACCATCCGGTATGAAATAATTGAGGGGTGGCTTTAAAAATAAAAATTAATACACCAAAAGTTAAAAAATCAAATATCGAACTGATGGGACCAATAATGACCATAAATTTTTTTATGGATTCTACCTGCCAGGGTCTTGGTTTTGTAAGATATTCTTTATCAACTTCATCAGTAGGAATTGCTATCTGAGACAAATCATAAAGAAAATTATTTAAAAGAATCTGTATGGGCAGCATGGGTAGAAAAGGAAGCATAAGACTTGCGCCGGTCATACTTATCATGTTCCCCAGATTAGAGCTCCCGCCCATCTTAATATATTTAATAATATTACCGAACGTTCTTCTGCCTTCAATAACCCCGTCTTCCAGTACCATTAAACTTTTTTCCAGCAAAATTATATCTGCTGATTCTTTAGCAATATCAACAGCATTATTTACTGATATCCCGACATCCGATGCTTTTAATGCCGGAGCATCATTTATCCCGTCTCCCAGATAACCGACAATGTGTCCGTTATCATGAAGTAAATGGATTATTTTCTCTTTCTGCAGTGGTGAAAGACGTGCAAAAATATTAGTGTTTTTTACCATTTCCTTCAACTCAATATCATTTAGTTTTGCTATTTCGCTGCCGGTAATTAATCCTTTTACATCCAGGCCGACATCACTGCATATCCTTTTTGTTACCAGTTCATTATCGCCTGTCAACACCTTAAAATCTACTCCGAGTTTTTTTAATACTTTAATTGCATCTTTTGCTGTTGGTTTTGGCGGATCTAAAAAAGCAACATAACCTTTAAGTATTAAATCTTTTTCATCCTCCTTTGAATATATATCTTTCTTATTACTTATATCCTTATACGCTACGGCAAGAACTCTAAAACCTTCCGCGCTTAAATCATCATATTCTTCTTTTAAATCCGAAAGTATCAAATATTCCATATCCAGTATTTCACCGTCTAATTCATACCTGGAACATCTTTTAAATATTTCTTCCGGAGCGCCTTTGGCAATTAATCTATGCATTCCCTCTGTTTCAACAACAACCGACATTAATCTTCTGGAAAAATCAAAAGGTATTTCATCAATTTTTTTAACTTGTTTTACCAGAAGCTTCTTATACTTAAGAATTGCTCTATCCAATATATTTTTTAAACCTGTCTGATAATAACTATTAATATATGCATATCTTAAAACATCCTCGTTTTCTCTTTTAACGATATCACAATGCTTTTCCAGAACTATTTGGTCCAATGTAAGGGTCCCTGTTTTATCAGTACAAAGCACATCCATTGCTCCAAAATTTTGTATTGAATTTAATCTTTTGACAATAACCTTTTTTTTAGACATAGCTATCGCGCCTTTGAAAACGAATCATTATCCAGGTAAAATCATGAATCCCTTTATCAAAACCTGTTTCTGTTCTCATATTTGCGAGTTTGCGGGAAATTTCACCAAACTGCGTGGAGATACCTGTTTTTACAACCACAGCCAGCGCAGTACCGCTTACAACACTTGAACCCATAAAAGCGATGTTGTTTAATTCTGAGCTTGATTTAGACTTACTCTGCACCGGTACCGCACTTTTTTCTATGGGAAAAGATTCACCTGTCAGAGAAGATTGATTAATAAACAGATCCTTGCAGGTAATAATCCTTAAATCAGCAGGTATCATATCACCGGCATACAAATCAACAACATCTCCGGGAACTATCTCCTTGATTTTTATCTCTTTTGATTTTCCGTCGCGGAATACAGTTGCTGTTGCCCTCACCATTTCACTTAATTTCTCGGCTTCTTTGCCTGCCCGGTATTCCTGCACAAAGGATAGACATACACTCATTACCGCCATCGAAGTCACCAGTATTGTACTGATTTTCTCACCCAAAAAAAATGAAAGCGCCGCAATAATCAGAAGAACAATAACCAGCGGATTTGCGAATTTGGAAAGGATTTGAATAAAAATTGTTCTTTTCTTTTTTTTAGCCAGTTCATTATGCCCATATTCATCAAGCCTGTTCTGCGCTTCTATTTTACCAAGGCCTTTTTCAGAAGTTCCCAATTTTTCAAAAAGAACATCGAAAGGACATCCGATATAATCAAAATCTAAAACCTGTAATTTCTGCTGCGGGTCGGGATTTTTTTGTTTGTTATTTTTTTGATTTTTTTTGGGATCATCTATTTTCACCAGAAAAATCTCCGTAAGTTATTTATAATACTATTTTTTTAAATAGAGGATGCATTAAAGATTAATCAATTGCGTTATTTTTTCTTTGTATTTTCCGAGCAGCTCTTCAGCTTTTTTGCGGGTATTACCTTCTACCCATAAATGTAAAAAAGGTTCCTCAGGATCCTGTAAAATTAATATCCATTCACCTGAGTCAAAATTTATTTTAACCCCGTCAATCAGCTCAATATTTGAATCTTTATATTCTTCAATAATATCCTGTAAAATACGGCCCTTATATTCCCATGGACACGGGATCTCGTTTACTTCTATGTAATATTCCGGTATTGTGCTGAATATTTTTGAAATTTTTTCTTTTTCACCTGAAATAAATTCTGCTAATTTTAAGATAGAAACGATCGGGTCAAACACAGACTTAAATTTCGCGAATAAATATCGTCCATCGCCCATTCCCGAAAAAATCAAATTATTATCCATACTGGTTTTTATCAAATGTCTTTCTTCGCGCTTTGTTCTGAATAACTTTCGATTAAATTTTAAAGCCATATCCTCCACAATTTTAGATATATTAACAGGGACAGCAATATCACCCGACATAGAATTTTTAAGTACAAGGTATATCATTAATACTAAAGCATGTTCACTTTTTAATTCCACCCCGTTTTCATCAATAATATAAAACCTCTCGGCTTGAGTATCAACTCTTATCCCTATTTGAGCTTTTTCTCTTACAACAAGAGAACCGATCTCATCATCATTGCCGGCAAGAATTACTTCACACCCAATCTCATTAAGCAATTTTTCAACTTTTATGTCAGTAAACGGGAATACACCATTTTCATATCTTAAAATAATTTTAAGATTGCCTTTCCCTTTATTTATAAAATTATTAATTTCTGCCATATAACTTTTTTCAAATTTCTCGGATGGTATTATTTTTCCAAATTCAGACGGCATTACACGAATAAATTCTTCTCTGTAAAAAACCTTTTCAATTTTTTTCTCCATACTGCGGTCAATATTTAAACCCTGTGAATCAAAAAATTCAATGGATATAGAATTATTATCATGCAATGCTTTATTAATATAAACTCCGCCTGAAACCCCCTTAGCTATTACTGCAAACTGGTTTAAAAAAGAAGGCATATTATCAGCATCATAAATATTTACTCCGGCGGAAATAATCCCGCCTTCCATAACCCTCTTAAGCATTTTGCACATTTTATCTCCGCTTGCGCTAAGCATTACAGAAGAATTTTTTGAAAGACAGGTAGCGTATGCTGTACCCAATTTAGCGGCAAATTCTGGGGTTATTTCCACATTAGCTTTACCAAAAACTCCTGAAAAACCAAAAAGATTTTTACGCCACTTTTCTCCCCATATCAAACTTGTCGAAAGAGTAACTCCGGTTTCAATAATTTTATCCGGCCAGACTCTGACATTTGTTTTTATTACTGCCTTCTGACCTATCGTAGATCCATCACCTATTACAGCACCTTCATATATAGTTACTCCGCCTTCCATAAAACAATTTTTGCCGATTATGCAGCCCCGTAATTCATCATATTCACTTATATATGTATTATCCCAGATAACACATCTTTTTATACTGCTCCCCTTACCGATAGTCACATTATCACCTAAAGTCGTAAATTCCGAAATTTCGGCATCTTCTTCCACATTACAATTTCTGCCGATAATTACAGGACCTGTAATTTTTGCATCCGGATGAATTATTGTTCCGTCTCCAATCCATATATCTTTACCTTTTTCTGTTCCTGTTATATTTATATTAACTTTTTTTTGCAGAATATCATAATGCGTCTGTCTATATTCAGGAAGATCACCTATATCACACCAGTAATTATGCGTTATATAACCGAAAAGCCTTTGCTTTTCTTTCAACAATTTAGGAAAAAGAATTGCACCGAAATCATATTCCTCGCCGTAAGGGATTTCTTTAAATATACCTGTTTCAAATATATATACACCTGTATTGGCTGTATTACTGAATACTTCTCCCCAGCTTGGTTTTTCCAGGAATCTCGTTATACGCCCTTCATTGTTTACAATAACCACTCCATATTCAAGAGGGAAGTCCACCTCCTTCAAAACAATTGTTGCAAGCGCTTTTTTTGATTTATGAAACTCAACAGCTTCCTCAATATTGATATCACTCAACCCATCACCGCTTAATACAAGAAAAGTATCATCAAAAAAATGTTCAACTTTTTTAACCCCGCCGGCTGTACCCATTAATTTTTCTTCATAGGAATAATGGAGACTAACTCCGAATTTACTGCCATCTCCAAAATAATCTCTTATACTGTCAGGATAATGATGTAAATTTACGATTATATCTTTGACTTTATATTTTACAAGAAGATTAATAACATGTTCCATTACAGGTTTATTTATAACCGGAACCATAGGTTTGGGTATACGGCATGTCAAAGGACGCAGCCGCGTACCAACACCTGCGGCCATGATCATTGCTTTCATTAATCGCTCTCCTTTTTATAGTATAACAATCGATTTTTTATAACATACAAGTAATTAAAACGCAAGTTTTTATAATATCATTATATTAATCCTTCATCAGCAAAGCTATAAAAAACATTGTTCCCTATAATTATATGATCTAATACTTTAATTTCCAAAGTTTTACTCACTGCTACTAAATCTTTAGTAAATTTTTTATCTTCAAGACTTGGGGCGGAACTACCTGAGGGATGATTGTGAACACAAATCATTGAAATTGCATGATTTTGCAGAGCTTTATAAAAAATCTCCCGCATAAACGGATGCGCCTGAGCTCAACTACATCTTTTGAAGATGTTATTTTTGGACGCTCTTCCTTCATTTCTTCTTCCTTAAATCTTCTTCCGATTTCTATAGCAGCTCTTATCTGCGCAATTTTAGCATTACCAAGACCTTTAGTTTCTTTTAGCGCCGGAATATCCACCTGAGATATACCTCTAAAAGTTTTAAATTTACTCAATATTGCTCTTGAAAGTTCAACAGCGCTCTGTCCCTTATTCCCTGTCCGTAGCAATATAGCCAGAAGTTCAGTATTTGAAAGCCTGTGCTCACCTTCTTTAATAAGCTTCTCGCGAGGCCGTTCATCCATGGGCCATGATTTAATACTGTTTGATGAATTATCATCCGATTGTATTTCTTCCATTTGACTTATCCTTAATGAAATATATTTTAAATATTTATTTTACTAACTTTTCTTTAAATAATCAATAAATAGTTACATATAAGGCAAATTGTAATTTGCCCGCTACAAAAAACGAATGGGAATTTGCGCGTTAAATTAATAAAAACACAATGTAGCGGTGGGATTACCATCCCACCGAATAAAGCAAATGGTAATTCGCAAACAACAATATGGCAATGGAATTATTATAAACATATTGTTAGAAATAGTACTGCTGCAAAAGTATTATTACCATATATTACCCCTCCCAGCCAATATTTATTATCCGGAAATATTCTATTTCTCCATTTAACACCATCTGGTGAAGTTACTATTTTACCGTTTCCGCTTGACATAAGTTTCCATATTTTAGTATTATTCCCTAAGTGCATAATTCCAAAATAAGGAGGGCTAGTCCTAACTGGCAAGGCAGTAGACTTGAAATCTACCGGGTGAAAGCCCTTGGGGGTTCAAATCCCTCGCCCTCCGCCAATATTTTTTTTATCTTATTGCATAAATAGTTCCGTCTGCTGCTGTGACAAATACTTTTTCATCTCCGCAGGTCAGTCCCAGCGGTGTCTCTCCAACATATAACTGTGAAAAAAGTTCACCGGTGTCTTTATTTAAAACATATATATTTTTATCAAGTGAGCCAACATAAATCCTATCATCTTTTACAACAGGGGGATAAAGGATACGTCCTTTTGTTCGGTATCTCCATATCATACTTCCGGTTGTTGCATCCAGAGCATAAATAAAATTATCCCATGAGCCTGCATATATTATATTTTTATAAAGCAGGGCTTTTGAACATATGTTCCCATATGTTTTAAACTTCCATTTTAATTTTCCGGTATTAATCTCAAGAGCATAAAAATAATTATCCCATGAACCAATATACAATGTATCTTCACTAAGAACCGGTGTGGCTTCTATATTACCTTCAGTTCTGAATTTCCATTTTAAATCACCCGTGTTTTTATCAAGAGCATAAAGGCAGAAGTCCCAGCTTCCGCAATATACATTACTGCTGTCTGTTACCGGTGAAGCGAAATAAATACTTGCCCCAGTTTTAAATTTCCATTTGAGTGTCCCGTCCCCTGCATCTAATGCATAAATATGCTTGTCAAATCCGCCGAAATAGATTGTGTTTCCATCAATTACCGGAGACGAGCGAATAGGTTCCCATGTTGAATATTTCCATATTTGTTTTCCGCTTGCGGCATCTACAGCATAAAAAGATTTATCAACGGATCCAAAATATACTATATTGTTGTATATATATGGAGTACAATCAATCCATGATTCTGATGGAAATTTCCATTTTATTTTTCCGGTGATCGCATCAATTGCATAGAGATTATTATCACGGGAACCGGTAAATAAAACATTACCGGAAAAAAATCCCGGAGATTCAATATGTGCTCCGGTTTTGATTTTCCAAAATATTTTTTCTGAATCAATTTGTTGTTCTGGGGAAGTATTACCATTCAAAGTATCATTATTACTTTGTTTTGCCGGTGCTGCGCAGCTATTTAAAAAAATTAAACATAAAAAAATAACAGGTAAAAATAAAAAATTAGTTTTCATTTTTGCTCCTTGTAAGTATAATAGCAAAATCGGATAGGTATATTATAAGGGTATTTAAATAAAACATGAAGAAAAAAATAATTTTAGTAATTACTTTGGGAATATTTTTTTGTATTACATCCTGCGGGAAAGAGGATAATCAAAAATCACGGAAAGGACTTAAGTCTGGAATAACAGGGGTTATTGTTTATCAGGGAACACCTGTTAACTGGGCTTTCGCGTATATATATCCTACAAAAAACACAGGATTTCGTGAGGCTTTTACCGAAGCATCCGAAGCCACGAAAACCAATGGAAAATTCACCATAAGTGCACTGCCGGGGAAATATTACCTTGTTGCCAGAAAGCGCTGGAATTATGCAAAGGTTGGACCCTTAAGAACAGGAGATTTTGAAATTATTTATTATAATAATCCTGTTGAAATTAAAGAAAATCAATTTGTAAACGCAGGTGAAATTGAGCTTAATGAAATAAGAGAAGAAGCTGATATGATCCCTGAAGGCGCAGGGATAAGCGGCAAAGCTTTTTTACCCGATAAAAAATCGGATGATATTTTTGTATACATATATAAAAATTCAGATACTGATTTAATGGGACCTTCATATTATATTACTAAACAGGTAAAAAGTGACGGTAGTTTTAAAATTAATCTTTTGCCCGGTAAATATTATTTTTCGGCACGTAAACGTAAATCAGGTTCAAAACTCGGGCCGCTTGAAAAAGAGGACTATAATTATGTTTATTCTAAAAATCCTGTTAATGTATTAAATAATGCATATTTTAATCTTGGAGAAATACTTCTTACAAAAATCGATCCAATAAAATTCGATGCAATAAAAGCCGGTACATTTTCTAATAAAACTTTTAGCATGGGAATAAAAGGCTTGATTACAGACAAAAAAGGGAATAAGATTGAAGGGATTTATGCTTTTGTGTATAAAGATTATCAAATGATCGGGAAACCTTTATTTAGATCATCTTCTACACAAAAAGACGGAAAATACGAAATAATTATCAATAGTCCCGGCATATATTATGTGGGAGCCAGAAATACTTACGGAGGACCTCTGGAACCGGGGGATCTCGTTGGCACTTATAACGGTACACCTGATCATCTATTGAAGATAAAAGAAGGAGAGATAATAGAAAATATTAATATTGTAATTGAGGAATTCCAATAAAAAAACTTTTATCATAGGAAATTAAATGGGAAATTAAATTGAAGATTTGTTTTTACTTCCCATTTCCCATTTTTCACTTCCCATTTATCATAGGAGAACTAAAATGAGCAATAAACTTTTTTCACCCGCAATTTTAGGATCCATCACACTAAAAAATCATATCGTCATGGCTCCCATGACACGATCGCGTGCTACCCAAAATATCCCCAATGATCTTATGGCAAAGTATTACACGCAGCGCTCAGGAGCAGGACTCATAATCACTGAAGGGACATCTCCTTCCCCCAACGGGCTTGGCTATGCGCGCATTCCCGGAATTTTTTCCAAAGAACAGGTTGAAGGATGGAAAAAGGTGACCGCCGCGGTACACGCAAAGGGAAGCAAAATATTTGTTCAGCTCATGCATACAGGAAGAATTTCTCATAAAGAAAACATGTCTGCTTCCGCATTAATAATTGCTCCGTCAGCTATTGCGGCAAAAGGCCAAATGTGGACAGATAAAAATGGGATGCAGGATCAGCCTGTCCCAAAGGAAATGACTAAAGATGATATTATCAAAACTAAAAATGAATTCATAATAGCCGCAAAAAATGCCATTGAAGCCGGCTTTGACGGTATAGAACTTCATAGCGCAAACGGATATCTTCTTGATCAATTTTTAAACCCGGGTTCCAATCAAAGAAAAGATGAGTATGGCGGAAGTATTGAAAACCGCTGTAGATTTATTATTGAAGTAGCAGAAGCCGCTGTAAAGGCAATAGGAAAAGAAAAAATTGGAATTAGACTTTCTCCCTACGGTGCGTTTAATGATGTTAAAGGGTTTGAAGAAACAGAAGCCGAATATTCTTATCTTGCTGAAAAATTATATGCTCTGGGACTTATATATATACATCTTGTTGACCATTCATCGATGGGAGCACCCATGGTGGAACCATCTACCGTACTAAAAATAAGAAAAAATTTCAAAAACACTCTTATTTTAAGCGGAGGGTATGACAAAGAAAGAGCCGAGAAAGATCTGCAATCAGGAGCAGGAGACCTAATCTCTTTTGGCAAACCTTTTATTTCCAATCCGGATCTTGTATTAAGACTTGAAAAAGGTATTACTTTGACACCTCCAGACATGAATACTTTTTATACACCTGGTGAACATGGTTATACGGATTATCCTTTTGCGTTGTAAATATAATTTTCATTCATCTATAATTGTAGAGACATGCCATGGCATGTCTCTACAATACGTTTCTGCAACACCACCATTGGGATGTCCATACAATTGACATATCCCTACAATTTCCCCCTGTCAAATAATTTATCGTTATTCCAATTGTATGGGTTGCTAATAATATATTCTTTAATACGGTATAATTCTTTTTCATCACGAATAATGTGATCATAAAATCTGGATTGCCATGCAAAAACAATATTGTTTTTATTGCAATATCGTTTTATTGTTCCTTTATAATGATTAATTACCATTGATAATGAATTTTTTTTTGGTTTTGAAAATTGATTATTATTTGTTTGTTGTTGTCGTTGTTGTAGAGACATGCCATGGCATGTCTCTACAATACGTTTCTGCAACACCACCATTGGGATGTCCATACAATTGACATATCCCTACAATTTCCCCC
>JACQWU010000028.1 GCA_016209155.1 Candidatus Desantisiibacteriota bacterium
TTCTTTTTTAGGCCTTTTTACTAATTTAACAATTGTAAAACTCATTGGAGGTTTAACAACGTTATCCGCTTTAATACGTGATATTTTCCAAAAGAAAAAAATAGATTTTTTTTTAACATCCCAGTCTTTATGTTTCTTGATTTTAACATGTTACGTAATACTCACCGGATTTATTAAACCCGGTTCAAATACAAGAGAAACATTCACTAAATTTGGTTCTTTTATCATGTTTTATTATTTATTAGTTTCACTGGTTGATAATTATTCCAGAATAAGAATTATTGTCTGGTCATGTATAAGTGCTATGGTATGGGCATCATTTTTAGCATTAGCACAGTTTGTTTTTAAGGGCGGAGGAGATGCCAGACCGGGAGCATTATTCGGGGATTCGAATTATTTTGCAATATCACTTCTGGTTGTTATATCTATGGCTTATTATAGAATAGAAGGAGAATATAAAAAGCGGTTCAAGGTTTTAGCGGTTATTTTTATTTTGATTTTAATATCAGGCCTGATGCTTACTCTTTCCAGAGGAGGTATTCTGGGATTTTTAGTAGGGATAATAGCAGTTTCTTTAAAAAAACAGGAAAAATGGAAAGGAATTTTATTTCTGATTATAATTATTAATTCAACTCTTTTACTCATGCCTCAGACATTCTGGAAACGTGTAGAAATGACAAAAATTAGAAATACAGCTGTGTCCGATAAATATAATGAAGCATTTGTGTCAACAGAACGCAGGATTAAGCTTGCAAAAGGAGCTCTGGCAATGTTTATTAGTAACCCTATTATCGGGGTGGGTCCCGGTAATTTTTTCTGGAATTCCAGACAATATGCACATATTGTTCCGGGTATGGCGCATAATATGTATTTGGAAGTTTTAGCTGAAATGGGGATGATAGGATTCCCGTTATTTATATCTATTATTTTTTTTACTTTAAAGGATTTAAAATATATTATTGCAAATTCAATTTTAAATGGAAGTCCTAATATGAAAAATTTAGCTGACAGCTTACAAGTAGGCTTAATATCATTTCTTGTTTCCGGAGTTTTTTTACATGCAGAATATGAGAAGTTTTTCTGGTTATCAATATTTTTGACACTTATTTTAAAGAAAAAGATGCAGGAATCGGAAATTTAAGTCATGGAGTTTTTTAGGTGAAAATATTAAAACGATTTACTCTGATATTGATTATTTTGACCAATACAGCGGATGGAAAATGATTAAGGGAACTAAAACGGGTTTCTTCCATACTGAACGAATTTCAGATAGATGGTGGTTTATTACACCCGATGGAAATGCATTTTTTTCACTGGGAATGTATTGTGTGAGAATGGGAGGCATTCCGGAAAACGAGACAGGAAAAAGACCATATAAAGAAAATTGTTTGAAAAAATATGGTTCTGAAAAGAAATGGATGGAAGTAAGTTTAAGTAATCTGCAAAATTGGGGATTTAATACTATCGGGGATTGGTCATCTCAGTCTATTATCAATGCCAGGAGGCTTCCTTATGTTATTGGATTGAATTTAAATAAAGTTGGTAATAATGTCATTCCTGAAGGTTCTTACGGTTTTTTCCCGGATGTATTTGATCCGAAGTTCAAAGAAGCTGTTGAAGGTCTTATCCAAAATCGTTTTAAAGAATTTCCATGGTTAAAAGACGATCCGTGGCTGGTGGGGTATTTTACCTCTGATGAACCTGCATGGTATGGAAGCAGACAGAGAAGAGGCGCTTTGACGGATGATTTTAGCGGGCTTCCAAAAGAAGCACCCGGTAAAAAGGCATGGAAAGAATTTATTCAAAAAAGATATGGTTATATTTTTGAATTAAATGTTGCATGGGAAAAGAAATTTAAAAGTTTTGATGAATTACTGGAGACTAATATATTAATAAGTAATGAAAATATTGAAAGAGATAAATCAGATTTTTTACGTTTAATTGCGGAAGAATTCGGCCGTATTCCATTTGAAATATTAAAAAAGTATGATTCCAATCATTTGATTTTAGGTTCAAGACCAACCAGAGATTATCCTGAAGTCATAGAAGGATTAGGTAAATATACAGATGTTTTTGGTATGAGTTATTATGGATTAAATGAAGGATATGCAATTAATCCTGATTTTGACAAAGTGGTTAGAAATTTATATACATATGGCAGGAAACCGCTTATATTGGGTGTACTATTGACATCTGAGGATTCAGGAATGCCTTTTTCCAATGTTAAGACACAGAAGGACAGGGGAATAAGTTATAAAAAGTATTTAAAAAAACTTGCAGAAACCCCATTTATAATAGGTGTTCACTGGTTTCAATATTTTGACCCGCCTTTAAACTGTTATGATAAACAGGCAAGCAATTGGGGGCTTGTAAGAGATACGGATGAACCTTATGAAGCTGCAGTAGAAATAATAAGTGATGCGAATAAAGATATATATGATTTTATAATCGGACGCGATGGAACATCATTTGAAAAAGATAAAAGTTTTGGTAAGCAAACAGAATTGAAACAAAAACCTTTAAATTTATCTAAAAATATTTCAATCCTTGATTGGGATTTTGAAGAAGCCAGCGGCTTATTTAAAGGTTCCTCTGACACCTGGAAATTTCAATCATGGAAAGGCGGCAGTAAAGCTGAATTGGATGCGAAAATCAGTCATCATGGGAAATATTCATTAAAAATATCAGGAGGTAATGTGCCAGGGTGGGAATCAATCGGTGTGGGAATTCAATATTCTCCTTCAATGAAATTGATTAAAGGAACAAAATATAAATTTTCAGTGTGGATAAAAACTGAAGAAGTGGAATTTGGCGCAATAATCAGAATTAAAGTTAAAAATAGTGATGGGAAGTCACAATATTTTGATTCACCAAAAGCACATGGAACATACGATTGGCAAAAGGTTGAATTCTCTTTTACCCCGCAAAAAGATAATACAATTGAGTATTTAAGCACACAATTGATAGGGCAGGGGACAGCATGGTTTGATGAAATTAAATTAGAGGTAATAGATTAATGAATATTCTTTTCTTAACACGTGAGATTCCTTATCCGGCAAATAGCGGTACAAAAATAAGAACTTTTAAAATTTTACAGTTCTTGTCCGGTAAATATAAAATAAAATTATTTGTTTCAAGTTTTACAAAAGCAGAAATAAAAAACAAAAAGGATTTTGAATCTGTTTTACCGAATGTGGAGGTTTTATGCGGCAGTCCGGTATCAGTATTTAATGAAAAAAATATAGTAAAAAAAATAAAATTTTGTATGAATTTAATTTCAAATTTATTTTCTATTGTTCCTTTAAATGTAAAAAAATGGGAAAATAAAAAAATAAGCAGGAGAATAAAATCGTATATTCATCAGGAAAATGTAGATTTTATTATCTGTGATTCAATTTATCAAACAGCTAATCTGCCGGTTACAGGGGAAAATGGCAATAGCTATATTCTTCTTGAACATAATATAGAATCGGAAATAATAAGACGATACATGGAAAATGAAAGATTTTTTTTAAAAAAAATGTATATTTATTATGAGCTGTGGCGGATGAAAAGATATGAAGCTAAAATATGGAATTCGGCAAAATATAGTTTTGTAACTTCAAAAGTGGATTTAGATATATTAAAGACAAGAGTACAGGGAGCAAAAGCCGATTTTTTAGACAATGGCGTAGATACTGAATATTTCACTCCAGGTATTGATGAAAAGGAAGATGATTGTATCCTTTATTTTGGCAGAATGAACTGGTATCCTAATAGTGAAGCTGTTTACTTTTTTCTTACAGAAATATTCCCTATAATAAAAGCCGTTAAAAAAGATATAAAATTTTTTATTATCGGGAAGGATCCAGATAAAAGTATTTATAAATTGGCTGAGAATGATGCTTGTATTAAAATATTGGGTGAAGTAGAAGACTTAAGACCTTTTTTGCATAAAAGCAAAGTTGTGGTAGTCCCAATACGTATCGGCAGCGGAACGAGACTCAAGATTTTAGAAGCTATGGCTGTTGGTAAACCTGTGGTATCAACGAGTATCGGCTGTGAAGGGCTTGATGTTTTTTCCGGGGAGAATATTCTCATTGCCGATAAACCCGAAGATTTTGCTAAAAAGGTTATAGGACTTTTAAATGATGAAAGTTTGAGAAAGAAAATAGGCCTTTCAGGAAGAAAAACCGTTAAAGAAAAATATGACTGGGAAATTATTAACAAAAAGTTTTCAGCTTTTCTTTCAAATTTAAAATAGAAAGGTATTATGGAATTTATTTTTTGGATAAATTTATTTTTAATTCTATATGTTTATTTCGGATATATAATAATTTTATTATTAATAAAAAGTGTTAGAAAATTAAATATTGATAAAAAAGATTATTATCCTTCTGTTGCACTGCTGATCGGAATTTATAATGAAGAAAAGGTAATTGAAGAGAAAATAAAGAATAGTCTAAATCTTGATTATCCTCGTGAAAAAATTAAAATTATTATAGCTTCAGATAACTCTACTGATAAATCGCACGATATTATTGGAAAATATAAAGAAAAAGGTGTAATATTATATATAGCTCGAAAAAGACAGGGTAAGGTTGCGAATTTTAATGATGTAATAAAAAATCTGGATACTGAAATTGTTATTTTTTCTGATGCAAGCAGTATGTACAGAAGTGATACTATAAAAAAACTTGTAAGAAATTTTAATGATCCTTATATCGGCGGAGTTGGGGGCAAGGTTAAATATAGGAATAAATCAGATACTTCGGTAAGCAAAGGTGAGGGAATATACTGGAAGTTGGAATTATTATTAAGACGTTTAGAAAGTGAAACCGGTTCAACTATTGTTGTAAGCGGCACTTGCTATGCGATTAGAAGAAGTCTTTTTAGGAGCTTACCGCCGAATCTGCCGGATGATCTTATTAATCCGTTAAATGTGATTGCCCAGGGATATAGGATAGTAATTGATGATGAGACAGAGATAATAGAAGAAATCGTAACAACTATTAAGGGAGAAATAAGAGCAAGAATAAGAATTGTTTCACTTGGTATTGCCGCTGTATTTTCAAATATTAAGGTTTTAAATCCTTTTTTTAATTTTAAAGCGGCTCTTTCAATATGGTCGCATAAATTATTTCGCTGGTTGAATTTTTTAAATATGTTAATTCTATTTATATCCAATATTTTTTTAACGGAAAAATTATTTTATTATTATATTTTTATATTACAGTTAATATTTTATTCTTTTGCTTTTATTGGATATTTACTTGAAAAATATAATATTAGAACAAAAATATTTTATATCCCTTTTTATTTTTGCTTGATTAATTTTACGGCTTTTTTAGGTATACTGAATTATTTCAGAGGCAAAAATAGCGGTATATGGGAACCTGTGGAGAGATAAGAATTCGTGATTAATTTTTTTATTGTTTTCATATTGACGTTTTTAGTTTCAAGTTGGGTTACTCCGATTGTAAGAAGGACAGCATGCAGATTAAATTTATTGGATACAGGATCAAATCGTACTGTGCATAAAGTCCCTGTCCCCCGAATTGGAGGAGTGGGTATTTTTTTATCTTTTTTAGCAGGATTAGCTTTTATTATGGTTGCTGAATATGGATATTTTTTTAAACATTTTCGTCAGTTTTTTGGAATTTTGACAGGTGGCACGTTGATTTTTATTATTGGATTATACGATGATGTCTATGGGATTGATGCAAAAAAGAAATTCTTTTTACAGATTTTAGTGTCTCTTATACTGGTTTTATTGGGTTTTAAAATTCAGAGCATTTAACAGCTATCTCTTCATTGATACTTTTTGTAGTTGCAAGCTGGGATAATAATTTTTTTGTAGCTGTTATTATGATTATTCTTGCAGGATCAAGTATTGGTTTTTTATGGCACAATTTTAATCCTGCGAGTATTTTTATGGGTGATTGCGGCAGTATGCTGCTTGGTTTTATTTTAGCTTCGATTTGCATTATGGACGCATATAAAGGCGCTTTAGCTATTTCTTTATCTATACCTTTTATAGCTTTAGGACTACCGATATTTGATACTGTTTCATCCTTTATCCGGCGTATTTATCATGGAAAACCGCCTTTTCAGGCCGATAAGAATCATATTCATCATAAACTTTTAAGGCTTGGACTGAATCAGCAGGAAGCAGTTGGTATATTATATCTGATTTCATTAATTTTGGGAGGTGTGGCTTTATTTTTGGCAGCCAAAAAAGGCAGTAATTTAATTATTTATCTATGCGGTATTGCCATATTAGTGATTTTTTTTATGTTAAGAGGGGAAAAAAAATTCTTATCTATAATAAAGGATAAATTCAGACATAAACACATAGTTGAAAATATAAATGGAGATAAAAAATAAAATGGATAATAATAATAATAATAATAATAATAATAATAATAAATATATATATTTGTCGGTGATTGGGATTATATTTTTGATTATTTTTTATCCTGCAATAAAAGGATTGATGACTCGCTGGGAGGAAGATGCCAATTTTTCTCACGGATTTATTATTCCGTTTGTTTCTATTTATCTGATTTGGGAAAAAAGAAAAGATTTAATTTACATTCCTGAAGAAAAAAGTATTTGGAGTTTGAGTTTTTTTATTTTAGGAATAATTCTGTATATATTAGGTTTTGTCGGGCAGACGCAATTTATTATGGGTATTTCTTTTTATATTTCACTGATCAGTTTGGTGTTTTATCTTGGAGGAAAAACATTGGGTAAAAAACTGATGTTCCCTATGCTTTTCCTTATATTCATGATACCACTTCCATATAGTGTCTATGACCGGATTACGATACCTCTTAAATTTTTTGCTACTAAAATGTCATCGTATCTTATTGCTATGATCGGTATCCCGTTTCGTCTGGACGGGGTTATAATACGTCTGCCAAATACATCTCTTGAAGTTGCAGATGCCTGCAGCGGACTGCGTTCATTAATTTCTCTTATGGCTTTGGGAGCAATTTTTGCCTATTATAATCAAAAATCAATTAAAAAACAAAGTATATTGTTTTTAAGCAGTATTCCAATTGCTGTTGCCGGTAATATTTTAAGGATAACTCTTACCACATGGATTGCATTTGTTTATGGGCAGAAAATAGCCACAAGTTTTTTACATGAATTTTCAGGCGTTTTAATTTTCATATTCGGTCTTATCTTTTTATATTTTATAGGGGAGTTACTAAATTGGGCAAAAAAATAGTAATAGTTTTTCTTTTATTATCTTTAGTTGGATTGGGGCTGTTTTTTCTATCTTTTCGTTCAAGTAAAAATTGGAATAATCCGGATTTTAAAAATATTCCAGTAAAAATAAATAATTGGGAGGGGAAGGATGAGTCTTTTTCTGAGGAAATTTACCAGAGACTGGCAGCCAGTGAGACCCTTTTAAGAAAATATACAAAAGAAGGAACAGGTGAGGTCATTTATCTATGGGCGGCTTATTACAGGGATCAGATGAAATCAACAGCTCATATACCGCGCATCTGTTTTATCGGACAGGGATGGAATACTCAATTTGACGGTAAAGAGGATATTGAAATTAATGAAAGTCCTAAAAATATTTTAAATATGAAAAAATTGGTAATGAAAAGAGAAAATTCAAATCAGGTTATTTATTACTGGTTTCAGTCGCAGGATAAAATTTTTAATGATGAACTTTATAAAAATATATATCGTTTTACAGGTGCTGTTTTTAACAATCGGACAGATTTAACTTTCATCCGGATTAGCATGATAACAGCAAATGATAAAGATGCCGAACAGTTGAAGCAGTTTATCAGGGATATTTATCCTTCCATTCAAAAAGAGATCCCCAGGTAGAAAGACTATAGTAAATATCAAATATTAAATATTAAAATTAAGGTGTCCTACGGACATTTTTTTAATTACTTAGTTCCCTTATCAGGTTTTTTGTCTCATCCGCTTCAGAAAAAACAAGGTTCTGCTCCAGTGCTTTGTTTAAATTTGATAGAGCATCTTTTTTTTCGCCGATTTTATAATAAGAATAACCCAAATGATAATAAATTGTAGGCTCTGCCGGCAAATATTTAAGTGCGTCTTTGAAATGTGTTATGGCTTTTTGGTAATCACCTTTTAATAAATAAATATAACCCAGTGTGTCAATAACAGTTCCATTCTGAGGAGATAGTTCCATTGCTTTTGAGGCATAGCCGAAAGCAGTATCCAGTTTATCATTTTTTGTGGCATATATATAAGCAAGGTTATTATAGGCGCGGCTGTCATTTGGTAATAATTTAATAACGATAGTATATTCCTTTATAGCCTGATCAACATCTTTCTTTTTCTCAGAAATTATTCCCATCATCAAATGAGCTTCACCATTATTGGGCTCTTTATCCAATATTTTTTTTAAGTGTATAATTGATTTGTCATATTCTTCTTTACGCACATAAATTGAAGCCAGATTTTTGTGCGCGCCCATATCGTCCTGATTAGCTTTTAATACTAAGTTGGTTTCTTCAATTGCTTTATCCAGTTCATTTTTTTGAAGATATATCTGGCTGAGAACTATATGCACAGAGATTTGCGTTGGATCAATCTCCAATGCTTTTTGCAATTCAGCAATAGCTTCCTCAACTTTATATGCAGAGAGATAAAAAGCGGCAAGCTGTAAGTTTGCCTTTATATTTTTAGTACCAGTAGTGGAATTGGCTGAACTTTTGAGTTTTCCCAGATTTTCATTATAAAGCTTTTCATAATTTTCAGTTTCTTTTAATGCATTTTTTGCCTGAGGATTTTCAGGATATTGTTTTAATACAAGATTTATCTGGTTTTTTGCCATTTTAAAGTTGGCCTGACGAACATATATTTTTGCGATTTCAAAATGAATAGTCATTAATTTCGAATTAATATCCAGAATTTTTTTTAGCTGGGCAAGTGCTAAATCCAGATTTCCCTTAAGCTGATATGCGGCATTGAGATTATAATACCCCAGCGTTGATTTAGGATAATCTTTTATAAG
Source organism: Candidatus Desantisiibacteriota bacterium (assembly GCA_016209155.1). Classification (GTDB taxonomy): domain Bacteria; phylum JACRDZ01; class JACRDZ01; order JACRDZ01; family JACRDZ01; genus JACQWU01. The sequence goes on from JACQWU010000028.1 coordinate 8,996, forward strand.
ATTACTATAATAAATTAAGGCGTCATCAAGAGATTTAGAGATTGACTCATTTTTTTTATTTCTTATGTAAAATTGCGCCATAAAAAGAGGCATATTAACAGCCAGCCGTGTGTCCGGATATTGTTTATTTATCATTTTATATTCTTCCAATGCTTTGTCTATTTCTTTATTTTTTTCAAATATATTTCCTCTTGCCATATTAGCCTGAGCGCAGGCTTCATGATTATCTTTGAATTTTTCTATTACTTTATCGAAGGTTTTAAGAGCTTCTGCTTCATTTTTTTGCATAAGGTGCAAATTGGCAATAATAAAATATATTTGCGCCGCATTATCCCATGAAGGATATTCATTTAAAATTTCATAATAATCTTTTATCAGTTTTTCAAGTTTCTGCGGTTTTATATCTTTTTCTTTTTTTAAAATTTCAATTCTTTCTTTCTCAATATGCCAGAATTGTTTTTCAGCAGAATATATTCTTTCCGCATGAACTTTACTCATAATAAAAAATGGTAAAATAAATATAATAATCGTAAAATTTTTTTTATTTAGGGACATTGAATTACTCCTTTATATATTTATCTAAAATATAACCAAATTTTCTTAAAAATGTCAACAACTATTTAATTAGACCAGCATAAAACGGTTGACAGAAAAGAATATTAGTAATAATATACCACAGTAATTAATCACGCCGGAGTGGTGAAACTGGCAGACACAGGGGACTCAAAATCCCCCGAGCCTCACAGCTCATATCGGTTCAATTCCGATCTCCGGCACCATGTTTTTGTTTAATTATCAAGGACTTACGATACTTCCCATGTTCTTCTCTTTCGCATCAAAAACCGGTAATTTGATCAAATTGTGCCCATTTTGTGCCCGTAAAATATTTTTTTCACTCTCTTCATGCAACTTTAATATTTTCTCAGAAGCACTTTTTAAATCCTCTTCATTAACAATATTATACCGATCAAAAACCGATCTTGTCTTGTGTTGAAATCATATTTATCTGGAAGTGCCATAAATTGGCACTAAAATAAATAATGAAAATTCATATCTTCATTTTTTATGCATAATCATTAAAGGTTGTATTTTTTTTGCTTGACAAATACTATTTAATGAGTGTATAATTTTAAATATTTAATTGCTAGAAAAAAATGATAATCAAAAAAGGTAGATTATAATTATGAAAGGAGAATAATATGCCTAATAATAAAAACAAGATTTATCTCTATGAAGCTTTAGAACTCCGCTCTGAATATGATGCAAGAATAAAAAATTTAAAAGATTTATTGCCTGAAGCTAAAGAAAATAGGGATAAATTTTATTTCAGAAGGGATGATGAGGTAAAGCTGCGACCTGCTTCCGGCTTTAGTGTCGATGAAGTTCGCGATGAATTGAATATAATAGAATTCAAAAAGCGAAAGCTTAATAATACTATTCAGCAAGTAAATTTTAATCATCATATAGTAATCAATGATCAAGAAATAAATCTTGCCGAGGCATTGGAATTAAGAAAATCAGTTAATGTGCAAATAGGTGAGTTGAGTGCTCAATTAGTTTCATCAGCATATGAGAGGGTGATTTACAAAGAAGGCCGCGACATCGTGGAAAGTCCAAATATTGAATTCTCAAAAACTATGAATGCTCTTGAAAACAAAAGATTATTATTTCGGGATCTAAATAGAAAACTTCGTGCAATTTCATATAGTATCAGTATTGATTTTATAGATGAAAAATAATATAAACCGGAGATAGGGGAGCAAGTGCTAAAATTATCGTGAGAATAGTATATAGCCCAGTCATGGATCTGTAAAACCAGAACTCTCATGGGGGTGACGACCCAAGCGTCCGGAAAAGTGATTTAGCAATATAACATTATAGCTTTATAACAAACTAAACTTAATATCCAAATAGCATGATGGCTCCGCATCTCCAAATTTAATTACTTGAATTTTCGTATTTTTTTGATACAAACCTTGATGGATCGATTAAAAAATAAGAAATAATAATTGACGTTTAACAAGAGGTAATACTATGCATAAATACGGAGATTGTTCTTTTTGCGGTGGTAAAGTAAAAGAAAAAAAGGTTTCTTTAGTTTTATCAATTTATATTCTAAGATATCAATTTTTTATAGCACTCCGGCATTGTTAATTTACTCGCTATTAAAGTCACTCCTTTTTTATCCTAAATATATTTGTCTTTTTTTGTATTTTCATGTTATATTACATATAATTTTTTGATATTTTTATTTTTGTAAAGGAATACTGCGGGAAGAGACGTCAGGGCGTCTTCTTTGCATTAAAAAGGTGTATATATCAATGGCACTTTTAGATGAATAACGAGGTGAAATATGGAGAATGAACTAAATATAGCATTAAATCAACCGATTGATTTAATAGTAATTGTAGTTAAAAAAGCAGCAATACGATGCAGAATACTTAAAACAGGTAAATTTATTACATTCCGAAAGACTACCAGTATGTATTCTGAAGTAGAAGGTGAAATATTAACAGTAAAACCATCAAAAGTTTGGATATTTCGTAAAAATTATTATGTGACAGGTGATATTATTTCTAAAAGATTAGATATTCCTGCTTTGCAATTTAAACCGCTTATGCTAAATAGTATGGGTAAATGGAATCCTGAAGATGAATATTGGGGTGAACCAGATGAACCTATTAATCTATATTTTAAACCTATTATAGATTTTGGAACAAGAGAAAGTTTTGAAATGGAACAGATAATTCCCTGTGCGGATATAGAAAATATGGTTGATCCAATAATTGATGCATCTGAGTATTACGAACAGGGAGATTATGATAAAGCATATAAAATAATAGAAAATATTTTGATAACTGATTTACGATGTTTAGATGCACATGCTCATCTTGGTAATTGGGATTTTAATCATACAGATAAATCGAATTTACAAATAATTGATAAAGCAAAAAGACATTATGAAGCAGGTGTTAAAATTGGGGAATTATCTCTTGGCGAAGAATTTAATGGTGTTTTACCATGGGGACATATTGACAATAGACCATTTCTTCGATGCCTTCATGGATATGGACTATCATTATGGCGGCTTGGTGATAATAAAACCGCGAAAAAAATTTTTGAGAAAATGCTCTGGTTAAATCCTGCTGATAATCAAGGAGTGCGGTTTTTGCTTGAAGATATTGATGCGGGAAGAAGTTGGTATGATTTAAAAGAATAATATAGAATATATAGGGGTTATTTAATACTCTTTAATTTTGACCTCAAATCTTGATGTAGACTGTCGATAATCCTCACCCTAAACGTTCAATTTTCTTAAGTCTCATAATCTGATGCTTTAACTATATCAGATTATACTTGACAATATACTGCTAAAGGTGAATCTTTAGTAGAAAAAACAAGCCGTAAAGAAAAAGAGATTATGAGAAAAATTAAAATAAATATTGAAGCAAGGGAAATGCTGAAAGCGGCAGAGACGTTACAGACGGTAAAAAGATTTTTTGAAAGCCAGCAATGGAAAGATATACTTGAAAAATAAAATTAGGGAGATCAAATATGACAAAAATAAGTATTTAGATTGAAGCTGGTATTTTATTCTTTTTATTTGCAAATATTAATCGTGCCGAATCACTAAAAGCCCCGCTGTCAGATCATTACAACGGCAAACACTTTTATGACAATGAAAAGCACCATACATTTTCTGATGAGGTGAAATGGTTTTGGGAAATGGATACCGTGGAATGGCCTGAATGGATAGATGACCCCCGAGAGCCGCCTCCTCCGGAAAAAGTAAATAATGGTGATTTGTGCATTGCATATATTAATCAGGCAACAGTATTAATTCAAATGGATAAAATAAATATCCTTACTG
>JACQWU010000017.1 GCA_016209155.1 Candidatus Desantisiibacteriota bacterium
TTTCAATTTCCAAAAAAGTCCATGTATTATTATCCGGAGCAAATTTATTAATTCCTGCATTTGTCCCCATATAAATATTATTGTTATCATCATAAGTTATAAATGATACATTATTATTAAGAATAAGGCCTCCGTTATCATCATATGATTTCCATGAATTATTATTAAGAGATGATACTCCGGTCAGAGTACCAAACCATATTTTCCCATATTTATCCGTCATAATTGAATTAATTGAATTATTTATAAGCCCGTAATATGAAGAAGTATAATTTGTCCATAAATTATTTCCATTAAATTTACTTACACCGCTCGAATATGTACCAAACCATATATTCCCAGCATTATCATGGCTTATTGCGGTAATCTCATTATCAATTAATTTAGATGGAGAAGAAGTGTAATAGGTCCAATTGTTTCTTGCAGAATCAAACCTTGCAACTCCGCCTCCATTTGTACCTATCCATAATTCATTATTATTATCTATATCTAAAGCAGAAACTCTAAATACCTGAGGGACATGAGGTATTTCATCAGTATATGACTGCCACGCTTTCACAGCCGGATCATAACAGTTTAATCCAATAGAAGTTCCAATCCAGAGTTTTCTATTTTTATCTAAAGTAAGAGAAGTAATATCATTATCCAGCAATGTTCCCGGAGTAAGAGAAGTATATGATTCAAAATGCCATGTTGTCTCAAATGAATATTTGCATAATCCGCTTGATGTGCCTATCCAGAGATCTTTATTTGTTGTATCCATTGCCAGTGCTTTTATATTGTTATTTATAAGGCCATCAACTGTTGTAAATTTGCCATATGTTTTACTGTCTATATTCCATCTGACCAAACCTCCGGTAGTCCCGGCCCATAATACGTTACCTTCTGCCGCCATACAATTTATAATGTTACCGTTAGTCCATGTTAGCCAGAAAGAAGGATTAATGGTAAAGTTCACTGCTGTTGATCCGTATTTCCCTTTGCTATCTTTGGCAATCAGACTTAAAATATGATTCCCGGAGGAAAGATTCCCTGTAAAAATTTCTTTATAATTTCCGAGAAAACCATCTATACTTGATTGCCAGCGCAATGAGGTATCTGCCATAACTCCATCTTCATAATCAGTTCCATATCCTTTTAATAATACCTGTTTCTTTTCATCCTCATTTCCCCCTGAACGCGGAGATATAATCACGGGGATGAGAGAATTATTAAATTCATTAACTACAATGGTTACGGTATCATAGCTGTAATTATTTTCACTATCATGAACCTCTAATATTATATCGTGATTATAGCGTATACTAAGTCCGCTAAAAGTAATTGTTTTACCTGTTCCGATAATTTTTTTATCCTTAACAGAAGTCCAGATAAAAACATCTTCCGGCAAATCACCATCTTCGGCATCTAACCCTTCACCCAGAAAAATGATATTGTCCCCTTCCTCAAAAACTGTTCCCTGCTCAGGGCTTTTTATTTTAACCTGCGGATATTCAAGCATAGCTTTTGTTATAATTGAAACAGAATCATAAGCAGAACAACCTAAAGAGTCAGTCGCTCTGATTTTTAAGATGTGTTCCCCAAGATTAAAACCGCTTAAATCAAGCTCAATAGTATGCCCGATCCATGATTTACCTTCTTCCTGTGCTGAAATCCATACAAAAGAATTATTATTTAAAAGAATACCTTCATCAGGATCTTCAGCAAATGCATTCAAATTTACGACATCTGTTGTCGCATAATATTTTTTTAGAACTGAATTAATATTAACTGTTGGCGGACGATTAATAACTATTTTAATAAAAGCCGAATCCATAACATTTTCCCGGTTTGTTGCGATAAAACGAATAATATGCTCTCCGGGTGAAAGTGAAGAAGTAGTGAAAGATGAGTCATATCCCAAAAAATTATCCTTATTTGATGACCATTTAAGAACCTCACCATAAAGCATTAGATTAAGATTAACATCTCGCGCATTTCCGCTGAAATGGACTGTTTCATACTGCAAAAAAACAGAATTATTAATTGGGGATAAAATCCTTACTTCAGGGTGGCTTTTTGCAATTTTTATTTTTACGGAAGCTGAACCTTCGGCATGATTGCTGTCAACTGCTTTAAGAATAATAAGGGCGTCTCCGGGCAAAAAAGCGGGATCAGACATACTAATTGAGATTGAATTGCCCTTACCTATTAAAATATCCGAAATAAACCAGCTGAGATTTTCTCCGCTTAATTCTCCATCCTCGGTATCAATTGCTTTTCCCTTAAATAATACTGAAGTAGTATCCAATTTAAAAAAAATTTGCCCTTTTGAAGGGTAAATAATACTGACTTCAGGAGAGGTATTATTATTTTTCTTTTTAGAACTTTTACCGGTTGAACAGGCAAGTCCCAGCCAGACTATTATAAATATAAAAATAACAGCTTTGGTTTTCACATGAAAATCTCCACAAATTATTGATGATTATATGTTTTAAATAATTACCTCAGTACCTATCCCTTTACTCGTAAAAATTTCCAGTAATATTGCATGCGTTAATCCTGCATTAATTATATGAGTTTTTTCAACACCGCCATTCAAAGCTTTTATACAGGCATCAACTTTGGGGATCATTCCTTCAACAATAGTTTTATTACCTATCAATTTGCTGATAGTATCTTTTTTTAATGAAGGAATAAGCTCTCTCTTCTTATCATATATACCATCAACATCTGTTAAAAGTATTAATTTTGTTGCTTTTAATGCATTAGCAATTGTTCCTGCCGCGGTATCAGCATTTAAATTATATGTTTCTCCATTATCACCGTAACCAATTGAAGAAATTACAGGAATAAATCCATTTTGAGATAAGATATTAAATAATGTTGTATCAACATTTGTTATTTCACCGACAAAACCAATATCAGTATTCTTTTTATTTTTGCCTGTTCCTAATTTTAAAATATGTTTTTTAGCTTTAATACAATGTCCGTCTTTTCCCGTTATGCCGACAGCTTTACCTCCATGAAAATTAATAAGACTAACAAGCTCTTTATTTATACTTCCTCCGAGAACCATTTCAACGATATCCATGGTTTCTTTATCAGTTACCCTGAAACCATTAACAAATTCGCTTTCTTTTCCCATTTTTTTCATAATCTCAGTTATTTTTTTACCGCCGCCGTGAACAAGGATAGGATTAATCCCCATCTTTTTCATAAAGATTATATCTAATATAACATTTTTCTTTGCCTCCTCATACTCCAATGCACTTCCGCCATATTTTATCACAAAAGTTTTACCGCTAAATTCATGTAAATACGGCAGTGATTCAATGAGAACCTTTGCTTTTTCGATAGCCTCTTTCATTTTTTTCCTTTCTGTTGAAAATTAAGTTTTTATAGTTGTTGATTTATCAATCTTTTTCATAGGATATCCTGTACAAATTTACACACTCCGACTGCAATTTTCACCCTAAACTATAGCCATCCCTTGTAGCTGGCGAATTAACATTCACTTTGTTTATGGTTGACCACTATTTATAATAATTATGTAGCTTTTAGCTTGATAAATCAAGTAATTATTTAAAATTATTATCCACGAAGAACATGAAGAAAAAGAGAGAATGATAACTTTTGATTCCTTCAATTTCTAAAGAAATCAATTTAGAACGTGGAATTATGCCAAAAGCAGTTTCTTTATAACTTGTTTCACCGATTTTCTTTGAGTTCATGAAGTTTTAATTTGTTTAAAACTCTTTCTACCATTTCCATTGTAGTTTCAGGGTTTTCAGTTTTTGTTGTTCGGTAAATCATTCTTTTTTCAAATAAGTGCAGGTAATCCTGACGCACCTTGCTTAAGCGGGAAGTCTTTTGATATTTTTTTAAAATCGTATTTATTTGTTTGTTTAGCATAATTAAAAAATAACATAAAGAAATAAGGTAGTCAACTAAAACTAATTTTTAATTCACTGGATTTAATCGATTTATTTATATGGGATAAATTTTACTATGTCTGATTTTTTCATCACTATTTAAAAGATATATCCAGTTTTTAAATAAACTAATTTTAAAATTCCACTTCCGGCACTTTTATATCCTCTTTTTCCAATTTATAATAAGGCGCTTCTTTTAATCCTTTGAAACTCGCGAATATATTTCCCGGGATTTTTCTAACATAAGTATTAAAATCATTTACAGTTTCATTAAAACGCATTCTTTCAACTGCTATCCGATTTTCCGTTCCTGCTAATTCATCCTGAAGGCGGATAAAATTTTGGTCGGCTTTAAGGTTAGGATAATTTTCCACAACCACCAGAAGCCGCGATAGTGCGCCTTCCAGTCCTCTTGCCGCTTCGATTTTCTCACCGACTGAAACGTTTTTGTCAAATGTACCGGCGAGCTTGCTTCTTGCTTCAGCTACTTCGCCGATCACTTTTTCTTCATGCGCCGCAAAACCTTTTACTGTGCTTACTAAATTCGGTATAAGGTCGCTTCTTCGTTTCAATTGATTCTCAACTTGCGCCCATGCTGATTTAACCGCTTCATCTTTTGTAACCACTGTATTCAACCCGCTTATAAAAAATATTGATCCGAATAAAATCACCAATAAAACCGCACCTATTACAATTCCCGTTTTACCGAACATTTGTATCCCCCCTATTTTTTATTAATAATACCTAAATTTGAAGTGTAAGATTCAGGTAACAATTTATAAACTATCTGATAGCCTTAAGGTATTTTCTCATCTTTTCGTCCCTCGTCCCTCGTCTTTTCGTTCCTCATCATCTCATCTTTTCGTCCTTTCGTCCCTCGTCCTTTCGTCCTTTGATCTTTTAAAATCTTTCATCTTCAGTATTTGTATTAGCATTTCCCTGAATTATTACTTTATATTCATTGCTGATTATTCTGACAACCTCCATTGTTCCATTTTTTAGCCCTGAGCTAAAATCACCTGTTTTCAAAGACGGGATCATCACCTTATCTATAATTTGCCCTGCCAATCCATCAGGAATAACACCTTCAAGTCCGTAACCAACTTCAATCTTTATCTTTCTTTCCTTGATTGCAAGTAAAATCATTATACCTGTATCTTTCCCTTTTTCTCCTATTTTCCACTTTTCAAAAAGTTTTACCGCGTACGTCTCAATTGTTTCATTACCTATTGTTGTTAAAGTTACCACTGCAACTTCTACTTTTGTTTTACCTTTTAATTCCTGTATCATATTAGACATTTGCCGGTTATCATCGGCAGAAATTACATTCGCGAAATCACTGACATATCCAACCGGTGAAGGATAATCCGATTTAGCAGCTATAACTGCAATCTTTAAAAAACACAAAATGAAAATAATTATATAAAAAAATGCATTAATATTTTTTTTCATAGTTTATCAGCCATATCAGCAAGTTTAGTTAATAAAGATAAATATTTTCCTAAAAAAGATGCCGCATCTTTGCCCTCTATCTTTCCGTCCCCTTTTCTATCTCGCAGGATAGAAATTAAAATATCTTTTTCCAATCCAAATTCATTGCACACTATATTGATAATAGATTCTTTGTCCTGGGGTGGAATTTTATTCTTTAATCTGATTAAATTTTTAAATATAGGGATAAATGATGAAAAAGTGGAACCAATGATTTTTTCAATTTCTTTTGACTTTTGCCCGCGCTCCAAATATATCTGTCTTAACCGGATGATCTTTCCTTTTAATTCAGACTCACATTGCAGACGTAAATTGCTGATAGGAATATCCAGATTAATAAATGTATCTTTCCCAAATAATAAAATGTGATTTTCTTTAATATCCAAAAATTCAATCGGAAAAATATCTGTTGAATTTTTAATTTCTTCTGAAGTAAAAAAAAGCGGTGGGACTAATCCTTTTTTAGCGTAGTTTTCAAATAAATTTAAAACCGGTTGAAACAGCAAAAGATTCGTGTCTTTTACTATTAATAAAATATTAATATTTGATTTCCCTTCAATAAAATCAGAACCTGTCGCGCTTCCATATAAAATAATAGAATCAATCAATAATGAGCTTTTGTTCAATAATTTTTGGCAGAAGGTTTCAACTGTATTTCTGACTTTTATATTTAATTTATCAAGATTAAGTATTTCATAACTCATAATACTCTCCTCATCAATTTATACAAATAGAAACACATCGTTAGTTACCCGGCTTTATGGTAGGACAGGCATTCCTCCCTGTCTTTATCCATTTTAAACAACTTTCTCCGCGAGCGGAGGATTAATAAATCCCAGCGATCTTTTTTCTTTAAGTTCATCGTCTTTTAAAATATCCTCAATTTTAACATTTTTTTCTATATAAGCTTTATCAATAATTATTTTTTCACCTTTTCGTTCCGGCGCTTCAAAAGATATATCTGCAAGTATTTTTTCCATAATACTATAAAGCCTTCTCGCTCCGATATCTTCAGTACGTTGATTTATCTCCATTGCTAATGACGCAATCTTGTCCAATGACTCATTTTTAAATACCAAATCAACCTCTTCCGCTTTTAAAAGAGCTGTATATTGTTTTATTAGCGCATTTTTAGGTTCCTTCAAAATACGGACAAAATCATCTTTGTTCAATCTGTCCAGCCTTACTCTTATCGGGAAACGACCCTGAAGTTCAGGAATAAGATCAGAAGGCTTGGATACATTAAATGCTCCGGCCGCAATAAATAAAATATGATCTGTTTTTACCATACCGTATTTTGTGGGAATGGTTGAACTTTCAATAATAGGCAGTAGATCTCTTTGAACACCTTCTCTCGACACATCTGGTCCGGATTTACCTTCCCTTCCTGCAATTTTATCTATTTCATCAATAAAAACAATTCCGGATTCCTCAACTCTTTTTATAGCCTGTTCAATAACTTTGTCCATATCTACAAGCCTTTGAGATTCTTCTTCAACAAAATATTCATAAGCTTCATTCATAAGCATTTTTTTCTTTTTTGTTTTTTTAGGGGGGAAAGCATTACCGAGCATATCTTGAAAATTTACTCCCATTTCTTCAAGCCCTGAGCTTGAAAATATTTCTATCATTGCTGTACGCATCTCTCTGTTATTCAGTTTCCCTTCTCTAAAAAGATTTCGCAATTTTTCTCTGGTTTCAAGAAAATCTATTTCCTTATTTTCTTCTTTTTGAGCTTCATTATTATTTTCTACTTCTGCTATATTTTCGTCTTTTATATTCCCGTTTTTTTGTACTTTGCGCGGCCGTTTTTTTCTTGTCTCCGGCAAAAGCAAGTCCAGAATACGTTCTTCAGCAAGCTTCCCGGCCTGCTCTTTAACATGTTCAGTCTTTTCCTCCCTTACCATCTTAACAGCAAGTTCAGTGAGATCTCGGATCATTGACTCAACATCTCTGCCTACATACCCCACCTCTGTAAATTTAGAGGCTTCAACTTTAATAAAAGGAGCCTGTGCAAGTTTAGCAAGACGCCTGGCTATTTCGGTCTTACCAATCCCTGTTGATCCGATCATGATTATATTTTTTGGCGTAACTTCATCCTTTAAATCAGGATCAAGCTGCTGTCTGCGCCAGCGGCTTCTCAAAGCAATCGCAACCGCCTTCTTAGCTCTGTTTTGTCCTACGATATATTTATCCAGTTCTTCCACTATCTGTTTTGGTGTTAATATTTCCAATTTAGTTACTCCCTTTCTTTAATCACTCGGATATTTCACCTAAAAGCGTGTATGCTCCAATATTTGTTATTTTTATATTAATAAACTGCCCTGCTAAATCTTTATTCTGCATATTCTCTTTTTTACTAAATATTACGATTTTATTCGTTCTTGTCCTGCCTGTCAACTGCTCTTCGTCTTTTTTGCTTCTGCCTTCAACTAAAACTTCAAATTTTTGGTCTATAAGTCCGGTATTTATATTCACCATTATTTTTTCCTGCGTACGCAATAGATACTCAAGCCTGCGTATTTTTTCAGCATATGTTACGTTATCATCAAAAGATGCCGCGTGTGTACCCTGACGGGGAGAATAATAGAATATAAAAACTCCGTCAAACTTAATGTTTTCAACTGCTTTAACTGTATCCTGAAAATCATTTTCATCTTCATCAGGAAATCCCACAATAATATCAGTTGTAATGCTCACTCCAGGAATAAGCTTTCGGATATATTCAACTTTATTTATATATTCATTAAGCGTATATTTTCTATTCATTTTATCCAATATCTTATCCGAACCTGACTGAAGCGGAAAATGAAAATGTTCACAGGCTTTTTTTGATGTGCTTATTTTTTCAATTAACTTATTGGAAATATCTTTTGGATGCGAAGTCATAAACCTTATACGTTCTATTCCTGCGATATCGTTTATAGATTCGATTAAATCCGCGAAATCATATGAATTATCAATATAGGAATTAACATTCTGCCCGAGCAGAAGAATTTCATTATACCCATTCTCCGCTAAATTGTTTATTTCTTTAATTATATTCTCTTTTCTGCGGCTTATTTCCCTGCCGCGCACATATGGGACAATGCAGTATGAGCAAAAATTATTACACCCTTCCATAATAGAAACAGAAGCTTTAATTTTACTTTCGCGTTCTATATAATCAGGTTCATAAACTTCCTTTTGTTCCGAAATGATTCGGATTTGAGATTTTCTTTTATGCAAAATTTTTTCAATTAAAGGTTGAAGTTCTTTTTTAGTTAAAGTTCCGATAATAATATCTATATGGGGAAACAATTTAAAAATTTCATCTTTTTTTTGCTGAGCGAGACATCCCGCAATAACAAGTATCATACCGGATTTTTTTTCCTTATAACGCTTAAGCGCGCCAATATGTCCAAAAATTTTTTCTTCAGCCCTATGCCGCACAGCGCATGTATTAAGGACAACAATATCCGCATCATCATAACCCAAAGCCTCAGAAAATCCCATATTTTTGAGCGTCCCCGCCATTATCTCAGTATCCAGCTCGTTCATCTGACAGCCGTAAGTCTTTATTGAAAATTTCAACTTATCAAATTTCATATTATTCACAATTCCTTTATTCTAAAATTAATTCCACGAAAAACCATTATAATACAAATATATAAAATTTAGAATTTAAAATTAAATTTTAATGTAAAACAGAATTAAGTTATGTTTAATACACGTTAATCAGCAAAAAATTATTTTTGCAATAATAGTTAAAGAGTATTAATATTTTAAAGATTATGATCTACCTTGACGATAAAATATTAATTAGAAATAAATATTATATCAACTTCCGAACATAATAATTTACATTGTTTAAAAGTTTTCTTATATACCTCTTTTTAAGTTAATCTCTGTTATTGCCTTTATAAGCCTTGGAGTATGAATTATGAATAATGAACAAAAAAAACAGGTTGTTTTATTTAAATTAGATACGATGATATTTGGAATAAAAACAGAATATATTAAAGAAATTATTAGAATGGTGGAAATTAACCGTATTCCCAATAGTCCTGATTTTCTTGAGGGGATAATTAACTTTCAGGGAGAAATAATAAATGTTATTAATTTAAAAAAAATAATGGGACTGGAATCAATAAAAATTACTATTCATTCACCTATTATAATTGCTGTAATTGAACAAAATATAGTTGGAATTGTGATTGATAATGTTGATAATATTATTTCTTATGGAAGCGAACAAATAAAACCTATTTCAGGGACAATACCATTTAAAAATATTCTTGAAGGGATTATTAAAAAAGATGACGGATTAATTTTAATATTAAATTTAGCTGAACTGCTTAATTACGAAAAAAGGATACTTTCAAACAAAACTATTGAAAATAATATGCATGTTGAAAGAGCAAAAATCGGGAAAGATAATAATGAACAAAATATTCTTCATCAAAGAGCTATATCATTAAGTATAAGACGAATTGAAGAAAATATAAAAATAAAGAAACGGTTATTGCTTTTTCCTTTATCAAATGAATGGTATGCAATTGATATTGAGTATGTGCAGGAAATTTTCAAATCACTTGAGATATTTTATCTTCCGTATAGCCCTTTTTTTGTTGATGGAGTATTAAATTATCGCGGGACTATTCTTCCTGCAATTAATTTAAAAAAAATATTAGGATTACAGGAAGATAAATCAATCCCGCAAAAAATAGTAATTGTAGTTGAGCTGGGTATTGATACTAAAGTCGGTTTAATAGCAGATAATATAACTGAAGTCATCGATGTGGATATTTCGGAAATGCAATTACCGCTATCAACTATGGAGCAAAATAAAGCCAATTTTTTTGAAGGCGATGAAAAAAGGATTTAACCATAGAACATCGAGAAAAACTATTTTAGAATTCATTAAATTCTTTTATGCTCTGTGGTTAATTTTTGACATTACCTATAAAATTAAAAGGAGCGGTATATGAAAATAGTGAAAAAACTGTTTGTATATTTTTGTTTATTTAATGGTTTAATTATTCAAATTTTTGCAGTCGATCAGGGAGTTACAGATACGGAAATTCTGATAGGATCTTCTTTGGTGCTGGAAGGACCGGCAAATTATTTGGGGATTCAAACCAGCCATGGGGTGAATAGTTATATTAATTCAATTAATGAATCAGGCGGTGTTAATGGCAAAAAAATTAAAATAATTATTTATAATGATAATTACGAACCTATTCCCTGTGTAAAAAACACTCAAAAACTGATTAATGAAGATAAAGTTTTTGTTCTTACGTCTTATGTTGGAACACCCACTTCAGTTAAAGCACTGCCTGTATGGACAAATGCTAAAGTTCCTCTGGTCGGGTTTTTTACCGGTGCAGAACAACTGCGTACACCATTTAATCGCTATAATATTCATATTCGAGCATCTTATTATGATGAAGCTGCGGCAATTATAGATGTATTTGTCAATCAGCTTAATTTCAAAAAAATAGCTGTATTTTATCAATATGATGCTTTTGGTGAAACAGTAAAAAAAGGAACAGAAATTGCCATGGCAAAATTTGGACTGACACCTGTAGCTTATGGAAATTATGAAAGGAATACATTAAATATCGAGGAAGGATTGAATAAGATCAAATTGTCTAAGCCTGAAGGGATAGTAATGGTAGGGACATATTCTCCTCTTGCTAAATTTGTAAAAGAAGCAAAAAAATCCGGATTAACTAAAACAGTATTTCATACTGTATCTTTTGTCGGACCTGAAATGTTTGCAAAAGAGCTGGGAAAAGAAAACGGTAATTGTATAGTTACTCAGGTAATGCCGCCATATATTGAAAAAAATCTTCCTATTATTAAAGAGTATTTACAGGCATTAAAAAAATATTATCCAAAAGATATTCCAAATTTTGTGAGTTTAGAAGGATTTGTGAATGGTAAAATTTTAGTTGAAGGATTGAAACGAGCCGGTAAAAATTTAACGCGTGAAGGATTCATTGATGCTATAGAAACAATCAAAGCCGGTCAAATAGGGACAGGATTAGGTTTTAATTACGGGCCCCGCAAGCACACAGGATTGGATAAAGTTTATATTACCCATATAGAAAATGATAATTTTGTTGAAGTTAAAGATTGGACATCTTTTGTTAAATAAAAATAGGAGAATAAATATGGATACATCATTCTTTAAACTAAGCAGTATAAAACGGCTGGTTACCGGTTATTTTTTGGGAATTATGATAATTGTGGGAGGAACTGTTATTACCATAACTCTTGTAATATCTTATGGAAAACTTATTGAGGGGCAGAAAAATAAAGCCAGAATTGTTTCCAGCAATATGGCACTTACTTGCGGTGATTTAATGATGGTTGGAGAATGGGATAGAATTATGGAGATATTAGGCGGGATAAAAAAAAGCGATATCGAAATGCAGTACGCTATTGTGATTGGAAGTGACGGAAGATGTGTAGCATCAACA
Source organism: Candidatus Desantisiibacteriota bacterium (assembly GCA_016209155.1). Lineage (GTDB taxonomy): Bacteria > JACRDZ01 > JACRDZ01 > JACRDZ01 > JACRDZ01 > JACQWU01. The sequence goes on from JACQWU010000017.1 coordinate 11,873, forward strand.
GAATCTGAATTAAAAGACACATTTTTAAATAAAACTGAGTTTGAAAAAAAGACTATAGAAGTTAAAGAAAATTCTTATTTCTTTCATCCGGACATAAAAGATATTTTTGAAATGGCTGTTCCAGTATATAGCGCAGGAGAAAGAATAGGAACTTTAAGAATGGGATACGGGACTAAATATATTAAAACTATGATTATGAAAACTGTTTTAAACGCTTCTATTATTACAATTTTTGCTTTATTAGTCGGTAGTATTCTCAATTATTTAATAATTCAAAAGATTATTATAATTCCATTATCTAAAATAATGGAATTATCAAAAAGAATTACTGAGGGAGATTTATCTCATGAAATACTTGATATGCATGGAATTAAATATGAGATGAGAGATCTGGCTTATAGTTTTATGGGATTACAGCAAAGTTTAATAAAGGTTGCAATGCAGGCCAATATAGTTGCGGCAGGAGATTTATCACAAACCATAGAACTTAAAGGTGATTTAGCGGAAGGTTTTAATAAGATGACTAAAAGTTTACGCTCCATGACTAAACAACTGCAGGAAGGGATATTAAATATCAGCAGTTTTAGCAATGAAATCATGTCATCTGCTGAGGAACAATCAGCAGGCGCTACAGAGCAGGCTACTGCTCTTTCCGAAATATCCGCAACAATTGAAGGATTATCCAATACTGCAGGGCAGATCGCCGAGA
>JACQWU010000018.1 GCA_016209155.1 Candidatus Desantisiibacteriota bacterium
AGAGAACATCAATAGGTGATGAAAAAAAAGTCATTTCATTATATTCAAAATCTGGATGCATTCTTATATGCGGTGTTTCACCGCATCCGGGGACAGAACAGTCAACAGATGTAGACGGACATTCTCTGCGATGGCAAAGCCTTCCAATTGTTTTAAGATTTTCATTAAACAGGAAAACATCCCAGCTTGGATTATGCCTGCTCATTTGGCGTGCATATTTTGCTAAAGTTTTAATCTCATTAAGATTTGAAATAACAATAGCAATATCAAGATCATTGGGATACGGATCATTTCCAGCAACTGATCCAACAATTGCAATTTCAAAAATATTCGATATTTTTTTTGCTTTCTCAGCAAATTCTTTTGCGGCAACTTTTAATATTTCATTCTTACTCATTTTTCACCATATTTATAAAATTGTTTTTGTATACATTTTAAGAATGTTAAATATTTATTATCTCTATATTAATTTTACAAAATGTGTTGAATATGCTTCTTCGATATTAGGATTACCATATTTGCTAAAACGCAAATTCACCTTAATGCCTTTTCCCCAGGAATTATATTCTGTCTTGCTTCTTCGAAGACCTCCGTTTCTTGAGTTCTTATGAAAAGCCCTTAATAAAAAATTAATCTTATTGAGATTTAAATTAATAGCTTTTTCTAAATAAGGAATTTTCTGAAATCTCCATTTTTCATAATTCTCTTCAGATAGCTTTTCCATTTTTATTAGAACATCAATAAAACTAATATATCCTTTTTCTCGAAGAAGCTCGGAGGTTAGAGAATTCATTTGTTTTATAAGCTCGTTTCTATTTAAACTCATATTAACCAATTCAATTTATTTGGATTTCTTTATTATATTTATAATCTTATATTTCCATTTTTATGCGATGCTGGGATTAATATTAATAGAAATAACCTATATTTATCGTAAATAAATGTCAAGAAAAAAGGTTTAATAAAAAATAAATTTAAATAATCAAACAAATAAAATCATTTTTTGTGGGTGAAAGAAAAATAAATAAAAATAAAAAAACCGATTTTCTGTGTCGTGAGACACAGTCAAGGCAAAGGCAAGCAAAAGTACCAAATAATCTTTTAGGATGAAATTGTAAAAGATTTTGCTGGTGCTGTAGCCTCTAACTAAAATATAAAATCAAATAATCCTGCCCAAACATCATTACATCATGTTCGGATATTAAAATAAATATTTCAAAAATAATTAAAATTTTTTTTTGGTGAAAAACATAATGAAGAACCCTGTGGCAGAGCCACAGGGTATCTTCTGTCTCTGATAGGAATTATTTATTTTTGTGCCAATTCATTCCTGCCTTAAAAAGGCAGGGGATTCTTGGCGCTTCCAGATAAATAAAAAATCCAACCAATTTACTTTTTCTTTTAACACAACTTCGTTGTAGTATGAAGATAGAAGAAATGATTGAAGCAGACACATTAAGGACGTGCGGAAGACAGCATATTTTTTGCTGGCTGAAGCCGTCCGTCTGTGACTGCTGGGGCTGGAATGGGAATTAGGCTGGCATAACCTTTGCGCTTTTATGTTGCAAAGGTTGTGCAAGCCGTCTCCGTTCCATAGTAAGCCGACGTTGTTCGGGGTCTTAAACTTCAATAAAATATTTTAAAACAAATAAAAATCTTTTGGCGGAGAAAAAATCTAAAATGTGGAGTAGCACACATGTGGACTAACAACGATCTTAAATTAAAACCTGTTTCAAATTTTAGTCTTCCCATTTTCAAAATCAATCATAAATTTTACTGTGGTTTATTGTTGTTTTTATTTTTATTGATTTTAAAAACTCCTGCCTATGCGGAAGTTGATATTAATAAAGTAAATAATTATATAATTGCTGTTGAGGCAGTTTTAAATAAATATCCGGATTTAATTCAAAAAGGTGAAAACAGTCCTGAAGGTCAAGAATTAATGAATATTATTGATACATATAAATTAAATGATGATGAAGTTTTAGAAGTGTTAAATGTACTTACAAAAGAATATGATGTATTTAAAATAGGGAATATGTGGTTAGGGGGAAATAGAGAAATTCCTCGCAACAAAGATATTGCTATGAAGTTTACAATTTTTTTAATTACTGTTGGAAATTATCAAGAACGGAGATGGGAAAATTTATCAGCAGAAGAAATTTTAATGAATAAAATTCTTCCTTTGCTCTCAAAATCTAAAAATTCTGCTGTAATAAGATATTACTTGATTGAAAGCGATGGTTTATTTGTAAAAATCCATAATAGAAAGTTACCAATGTCTGATGAAAACAGAGCAAAATTTTGTGACAAATATATTGAGATGTTTAAGGATGAAAATAATTCAATAGAAATAAGAGAAAGAACAGCAGAAGCATGGACTATGGCTGAAGGAAGAGAAAAGGAAACAATTGAAAGTATAGAATATCTTCTTACTAAAGAAGATTTATTTGAAAAAACTGCAAATTCTTTTTGGTTTATACCTTTAAAAGATAGCAAAAAATTTTTAAGAAAATCGGCATTAAATAATAATAATTCAAAGCATGAAGAAACTATAATTGCTGATAAAATGTTAAATATTTTAGAAAACAGTGATTCATACTCACCTAAAATTTTAAATGGTGCAATAGATTATTTTACAAGAGCCGCTTCAAGTCTTGATGAAAATTCAAAGAAAAGAGTAATAGGAATTTTAGAAAAAAAACTAGAGAAAGAAACAAATCCAGATTTAAAAGGAAAATATGGTTATATTATCAATAAAAGTAAAAAAGTAGAATAAAAACTACAAAGGAAATAGCAATGCTATCCAAAGGTAAATATTTAACAATATTATTGGTTTTTCTATTTGTTATATCTATATCGATTTATGGTGAAACCTCTAATAATATGGAAAAAGGCGATTTGGTTTACAGACAGCTTGATTTAGGCTTGTTGGGGTGGGTGGATTATCATACAGCAATATATATGGGATATAGAAGCGGTAATCCAAAAGATGATAAAAATCAACTTATAACAGAACAGATGGATAAAGGGACAGTCACAAAAGGTATACAAATAGATACAACTTTATACAGTTTAAAACAGATAGATGATTATATTGGCGCAACAACTTCTAAAAATGGACTTACAACTAACCAAAGAAATGGAATAATAAATTTAGCAAGAAATGATACCAGTTTTAGCAAACCTTATGTGGAGGATTATAAAAAATATATAGTTCAGTGGAATGATCGAAATAATGATAGTACATTGCAAAAAGAAGAAATAAGAAATTTACGTTGTGATGGTTTAACTGAAGTTATATATGCTTTAAATGGCATACAGATACAGGGCGATATTATAAAAAATACTGTTTGGTATGAAGAAACTGAAATGAGTATTATTGGACGTATTACTAAAAGAAGACCAAAGACACAGTTTGAAGCAATGAGCACAGCAATTGGCAACGCTCCAACTATAACTGTTACAGATTCATTAGGTAATGAAATAAAATCTCTTTATGGTGTTACATTCGATAAAAAAATTACTGTCAAAGTTGATGATGGAGTTAATGGTTCAGGTGTTTGT
>JACQWU010000019.1 GCA_016209155.1 Candidatus Desantisiibacteriota bacterium
AAATTACCACTTCTTTTAAATCCTGCGGTTTGCATGAGATGTATATTCTTCTTAAAGAGTGTTCATACCAATCGATTATCTTATTTGTTAATTTTTCCGGGACTTTTACGGGTCTGCTTTTGTTATTTACAAACGCATGAACAGTATGTCCTGTTGCCAGCAAAACACCATCCCTTTTAATTTCATACTCAAATGTTATTGTGGCTTTTTTTAATTCCCTTATACGTGTATATACTTCTATAAGATCATCATACCTGGCAGAGGAACTGTAACGGCAATATGCCTCAACAACAGGTACGTATATTCCTTCATTTTCTAAATCTGTGTAAGGGATACCAATATTACGAAAATATTCTGTTCTTCCCTTTTCGAACCAGATAAAATAATTTGAATAATATACAACTTTCATCTGATCTGTTTCAGCATATGTAACACGAAAATTTATTTTAGTACTTTTCATTTTTGATTTTCTTTTGTTTCTTCAGGTTTTTCAATAATATTTTTTATTTTTTCCAATTCTTTTAGTGATCTTTCTTTTAAAAAATTTTCAAAATCTTTCTTATGACACGCACCGCAGTCAGAGGTGGGAGCATTTTTATATTTCCTTCTATTTCCATTATGACATCCGCGGCATTTTATATGATAAGCTTCTTTAAGGTCAAGAGGGAGGTCTTTTTTTATAGCCTGTGTAAGTTCCTTAGGGTAATGACATGATGAGCATTTAGATGGAGATTGTTCGGGAGTATTAAGTTCATGATGGCAATCCTTGCAGGGAAATCCGAGACCTGTTTCTTTATTTAAATGATTATTATGATCAAAATAAACTGCGGGAGCTTTTTTTTGAATAGTATTTATTGTTATAAAGTATGCTAAACAAATTGAAGGTAGTGTTAATACAAGTATTACACTGGAACAGAAAATAGTATTACGGGTTTTCATAGTTTTCTCCATCATTATATTGTTTTATCCGCCGCCAACCAGGTGGATAATTTCAATTTTATCGCCATTATTAATTTTGATAGAATCATAATCGGTTTTTGGAATTATTTTTATATTTACTTCAACAGCTAATTTACGTATGTCCAGATTAAGTTCTTTAAGCAGTTGTGTTATATTAAGATTACTGTCTATTATCCTGTTTTCACCGTTAATAACAACTTTAATCATATTTTATATCTCCTCAAATCCGTTTACGGGCTTGATAAATCAAGCCCCTACAATCCATTTATTAAGGGAGACGCAATGCATTGCGTCTCTACATTATTTAATAATAATTTAATAATAAATATCTCTTTTCCCGTTTATTATTTGTTCGATTTTTAAGTTTAAATTATCAGGCAATTTATATTTTTTAATATTTTTAATATATTTATTTATCATTTTATCACAGATTTTAGCAGTTTGTAAACTGGCATTATCAAGAGAATATTCTTTGAGAGTTAATAATGCGTTAGGAAGACAGAAATTTTTTATTTGACCTTCATATGCTTTCAGAGTGAATGTTTTTCCTGTTCGTCCAATTCTGTAGCAGGTAGTGCAAAGACTTGGAATTACTCCGTGGTGTATCATGTCTTGTATTACTTTATCCAGAGGGCGATTGTCATCAATGGAAAATTGTTCAAGCCATCTTTTACCTGTTTCCGATGAATAACCGCATGGAGATGTGCGCGAGCCGGCGCTTATCTGTGATGCTCCGAGAGTGATTATAGTATTACGCAGTTTTGCGCTTTCACGTGTCGAGATCACAATGCCCGCAGCAGGAACAGCTATTCTTAATACTGCAACAACTTTTTTAAATTCCTCATCGGAAAGATTGTATTTTGTTTTTTGCACAGGAGTATTCTCCGCAGGCCTTAATCTGGGAACGGATATGGTATGTGCAGAAGATCCAAATTTTTTTTCCAGATGTCTTGAATGAAAAATTAAAGCCATAGTTTCAAATTTATAATCATATAATCCAAAAAGAGCGCCAATCCCGACATCTTTTATACCTCCTTTTATAGCACGATCCATGGCAGTAATTCTTAAATAATAATCTTTTTCCGTTTCCCCCGGGTGCATATAAAAATAAGTTTCAGGATGATATGTTTCCTGAAACAGTTGATAAACACCAAGTCCGCTATTGTGGAGTTTTTTAAATCCATCAATATTGAAAGGAGCAGAATTCAGATGTACAATGTGTATAGATGTGTTTTTATATATTTCTTTAACAGCAGAAGCAAGATATGATATTGTAACTTTTTTTGGATTTTCTGAGGCAACCAGAAGTATTCTTTTATAACCGGTGTGCTCCAGTATTTTAGCCTGTTCAACAATTTTAGATAAAGGAAGAGTTATCCGGGATGCGGATTTATTACTCCGACGAAAACCGCAATATAAACAGTCATTAATACATTCATTACTTACATAAAGAGGAGCAAAAAGAACAATACGCTTACCAAAAATAATTTCTTTTATTTTTTTTGCGGTTGCGTATATTTTTTTTAGATTTTTTTTATCTTCTATATTAAGTAATACTGCAATTTCATCCGGCTTAAGTTCTTTAAAATTCAAAGCTTTACTAAGGATGCTGTCAATACTACTTTTGGAAGCGTTTTTTAATGTTTTGTTTATATTGTTAATATTTATTATATTTTGCATATTCCATATCGATCTTTTGTAGGGATTCGATTCATCGAACCCGCTAAATGGCTTGATAAGCTTATACTCAACATTTTTAATTGAGTATCAAGCTCATACAATTAAAAAATTAAAATACTGTGTCTTAAATTGCAACCGTTTATTCATTTTGTTGAGTCATACATAGGTACCTGAGATGCAACTTCAATAATTTGAGAAGCAGGTAAAATTATCGGTAAAATCGGAGTATCTCTTCCCCCATGCATAATTGAAGGACTGCGATTCATAGATGAACTTAAGACCTTCATACGTAAAACTACAATTCCCACAATTTTCCCTTTTTCCAGAGAAAACGCAGGTAATCCTATTGACATTACATCCATGTCAGGCACATAAAATAGCCGGGGTTTATTTACTATTGCCTGAATGCGGGATGTGCTGATATATAAAGCTTCACTTGCTATTTTCCCT
>JACQWU010000020.1 GCA_016209155.1 Candidatus Desantisiibacteriota bacterium
AAATACCTGACCTTATTAAAAGAATAAACGATATGGAAGAAAAAATTAAAAAGCTTGAAAACGAGGAGAAATAAATAAAAAATTAAAATGGAAAAAAAGAAACAAAAAACAATAAAAAAATCAATAACTTCTGACGGGATAGGACTTCATACAGGAAAATCTATTAAAGTAAATTTCAAATCCGCTCCTTGTAATTCAGGAATAATTTTTAAAAGAATCGATCTACCTAAAAGTCCAATGATCAAAGCTGAATACAAAAATGTTGTAAACAGCAAAAGAGAAGTAACTTTAAAAATTGATTCTATTGAAATTCATACGATAGAACATCTACTTGCCACTCTTTCTGCTATGGGAATTAATAATTTATTAGTAGAAATGGATGGCCCGGAACTTCCTATCGGGGATGGAAGTTCTCATCATTTTTGTGAAATATTAAAAGAAGCCGGAACTTGTGAGCAGGAAGAAGTGCAAGATGTACTAATTTGTAAAGAACCGATATTTATTAATGACGGGGAAAAATATCTTATTGCTCTGCCTTCAAACAAAGAAGAATTCAAAATCAGTTTTACGGCAGATTTTGATCATCCTATCGGAACTCAGTTTGCTTCTTATCTGATTAACGAAGAAACCTTTTTAAACGAAATTTGTAAAGCAAGAACATTCGGCTTTTTGCATGAAGTGAAAGAACTCTGGGCAAACAACTTAGCGCAGGGAGGGAATCTGAATAATGCTGTTGTCATAGGCAAAAACAATATCTTAAACGGAGAGCTTCGTTACGATAATGAGTTGGTAAGGCATAAAATTCTTGATTTAATGGGAGATTTATATCTTGCGGGGAAGCCTATCATTGCAGATATTATTGCTATTAAGTCCGGACATTGTATAAATATAAAACTGGTTGAAAAACTTTTACAAAATTTAATGACAAATTCTTAAAAGGATTATTACATTGAAAATTGAAGATATCTGTACAAAAACTTTAATTACAGTAAATAAAAATACACCTGCTAAAGCCGCAGCAAAACTGATGCTTAAACATGATATCGGATCTTTAGTTGTTGTATCAATGAATCAACCCATAGGGATAGTTACTCGCGGAGATATGATAACAAAAGTTATCGGGAAAAAAAATATGGAAGCAGTGGTATTAGATGATATAATGAGCAACAAACTGATAAAAACGGAAGAAAACAATGAAGTACTGGAAGCAGCAAAACTTATGGCAGACCATAATGTCAAACATATTCTTGTTATAAAAAGCAAACTTCCTCAAAAAATTACACGCATAGCCCATTTGAATTTATTTGAACAAAAACCTGAAAACTCAGTTCAAATTACACCCCCAATGGTAGGAATAATATCTGCCTCAGACATATTGAAACGTCTGGAAATTTTAAATATGAAAAAGAAAGAACAAAATTTTTCTTTATAATAATATGCTTGGATTATAAATGTCTTTAAATTTTTTTTGGGAAATTATTGGAAAAATATCGATAATATTGATTTCTATTTATCTTTTAACTCAGCACAAATGGTTTTATTATCTTTTTGCTTCATTAAATTCAAACTATTTAAAAATTTATTATAACACAATTTTTATTATTCTGGGGCTTGCCGGTTTATTACTCTCAACGAATCTAAATGGTTTTATAATTAACAATATTCATCTTAGTATTGTTTTATCCGGACTTTTAGGGGGACTTGATTCTGCTTTAATAACAACTTTTGCTCTTGATATTATTATTTTCATTTTTAATTTTAATCATCCTCCTCTCGGGATAATAATATCAACTTCTATACTGGGAATATTTTGCGGTTTTTATAATAAAATTTATGATGTAAAACGAACCGAAATAAAAAAAATACTACCGATTATTGTTGTAACTTTTTTATTGCAAATATTGACTAATCTAATACGCTTAAAAGTAACTTCCTTTTCTATAACGCAAATATGGACGCTTTTATATAAAGAAATTTTAGCTATAATTATAAATATTGCTTCCGGTACATATATAACTTTAAAAATAATAAAAAATACTTTTAACAGCTATCAAAATATGGAAGCACTGCATGCACATGACACTTTAAAAATTGCCGACAAAACACTTCCTTATTTAAGAACTGGGCTTAATCCTGAAACAGCTTTAATGACCGTAAAATTAATTATGGATATTACAGATGTTGAAGCGGTTGCAATAACCGATAAGGAAAAGGTTCTGGCTTTTGAAGGTATAGGTTCTGATCATCACAAAAGCGGAGCATATATATTAACAAGTTCTACAAGAAACGTGCTAAAAAAAGGGCATGCTTATATAATCAGCAATAAAAAAGATATTGGTTGTCCGGTTGAGGACTGCCCTTTGGTATCAGCGGTAGTAGCTCCGCTTAAATGTAAAAATGAGGTTGTCGGAACACTGAAATTATATCAAAGTAGACAGAAAGAAATAAATCCAAGTAAAGTTAGTCTTGCTATGGGACTTGCAAATCTTTTAAGTATACAGATGGAATTATCAGAGGTGGGAAAACTTGAAAAACTTACTGTTCAGGCTGAATTACGGGCATTACAAGCGCAAATTAATCCGCATTTTTTATTCAATACACTAAATACTATTGCCAGCTTTTCACGCACTCAGCCTGATGAAGCAAGGCAGCTTCTAATTAAATTTGCTGACTTTTTTAGAAAAAAATAAAAAAAGATATTGAGTCGAATACGTTAAATATTACAATCCCTGTTTTAATTTTGCAGCCGATAATTGAAAATGCAATTCAGCATGGAGTATCTCAAAAAATTGAAGGCGGTTGTGTTGAAATTATTTCTAAAATGCAAAAAGATTTTATTAAAATAATAATAAAAGATAATGGGATAGGGATTCCTCCCGGAGAATTAAAAAAAATACTTACACCGGGATATGGAAAAGGGATGGGTGTTGGATTAAGTAATATAAATGACCGGTTAAAAATTATTTATGGGAAAGAATTTCAGGTTAAAATTTTCAGCGTATTAGAAAAAGGGACTGAAGTTCATTTGCAAATCCCATTAGTAAGTATAAGCTATCAAATGGAAGCTTTCGGAAAAAAAATGAAAGTGTAATTTATGTAAAAGGCGGATAGGCTGAAGGTGGAAGGCTTTTGGGTACAAATAATGCGCACCAACTAATATACTTCAGCCTTCAGTCTAAACACCTAAATGGTTATTAAAAAGGGGAAAATATTGGAAATAAAAATTATAATTGTAGATGATGAAAAACCTGCCAGACAGGAAATATCTTTCTTGCTTGGTAAAATGAAAAATATTAAAATTGTCGGAGTATGCGCCTCCGGGGAAGAGGCTTTAGCTCTTGCTAAAAAAGAACCGTTTGATGCTGTTTTTCTTGATATTCATATGCCTGCAATGAACGGAATCGACCTTGCCCTAAGGCTTCAGGAAATTTCAAATTATAATGCATTAATAGTATTTATAACTGCATACGATGAATATGCTGTTTCTGCTTTTGAAACAAATGCGATCGATTATATATTAAAGCCATTTGAAGAAGAACGGCTGCTTAAGGCTATTCAAAAAATAACAAAACTTTTGGAGAACAAAAATACCGCGTATAATATAAATGACGGGAATACTGATAATAAACTTTTTAATATTGGTACTCTCATAAGGGACAAGCTTGTAGCTGAGAAGGGCGGGAAAGTTATATTAATAGATATAAATACAATTATTTATATTTCCACAGAAGACGGCGGTACGTTTATAAAAACATATGACTCTCAATATATAACAAAATATAACCTTACGCAACTTGAAAAAAGACTAACTCCAATGTCTTTTTTCCGCACCCATAGAAGTTTTTTGGTAAATTTTAATCATGTCATTGAGATTATCCCTTTTTTCAATGGCACATATATGCTGCTTATGAATGATAAAGAGCATAACAAAATTCCAGTAAGCAGAATTCAGACAAAAAAATTGAGGCAAATTTTTGATATTTAATATATATAATATATTGAAACTTTTATGTATATTTTTTGTATTATATTATAGGAGCATATGTGAACATAAGCGGCGATAAAGCAGAAGATCTGATTTTGGTTCAAGAATGCCTTAATGGTGATAAAGAAGCTTTTAATAAACTCATAAAAAAATATGAATTGCCCATATACAATTTAGCTTTTAGAATGATGGGCTCTAATGAAGAAGCTCTGGATGCTGCGCAGGAGTCTTTTTTACGTGCATATAAGGCATTGAAAAGCTTTCGTCTGGAATATAGCTTTTTTACATGGCTTTATACTATTTCTATTAATGTGTGCAGAAATTGCTTGAAAAGGAAAAAAATATTAAATTTTTTATCGATTAGCTCTTCTTCTAAACAGACAGAAGAGAATAATCATGCTGATATTGAGTTACCTGACAATAGAATGAATCCTGAAATCATTTATGAAGAAAAAAAACGATCAGAAATAATTCAAACAGCAATAATGAAGCTTCCTGATAAATATAAAGGTATTGTAATTGCAAGGTATGTGGAAGGCTTAGCCTATGAAGAAATAGCTAAAATAGAAAATATACCGCTCGGAACTGTAAAAACGCAAATTCATAGAGCAAAAAAAATATTAATACGCCATATAAAAAATGCAAAAAAGATGCATGATGATAAATTGGCGCATGGCATAATGAAAATAACGTAAAAAATACTTTACAAAAAATCAAATAAAGAATATAATCATCCAAAGGGAATTCGTAACATGAAAATGAAAACATGTGAAAAAATTCAAAATTACATAAATATTTATTATGACAATGCTCTATGCGAAAAAGAGAAAAAGGAACTTTTTGCACATATAGAGCAATGTCATGATTGCAAAATATTTTATTCTGAACTGGAAAATATTGAAAAAGATCTGCACTCTTTACCCAAATTAATTCCTCCATCTGATTTCAGCAATAAAGTAATGCAGGCTCTACCTCAAAAATCACCCGGCATAGGATTAGGTGAAAAAATACATGAAATTTTCATGTCTCCCGTATCTCTTCGCTTAAATGCCGCACTGATAACAATTTTATTATTTTTTCTGGCATTACGTCCTAATCGTGAAGTTGTAATTAATAAAACAACCGCGATAGCCCCTGAAACAAATAGCACTAATACTATGGATTTAAGTTTAGGCAGCCAAATTGTGAATACTAAATTTTATCTAAGTTTACCGCTTAACACTCCTATTCAAAGTGTATCAGTGGTTGGAGATTTTAATGACTGGAATGTAAATACTTTTAAGCTCAAATATAAAAGCGACGGAATATGGGAAGGGACATTTCCTGTTAGACCGGGTAAACATGAATATATGTTTGTAATAAACGGTGAAAAATGGATCCCTGATCCCAAAGCCCGTGAATATAAAGAAGATGGTTTTGGAGGTAAAAATTCAATACTTGTTCTTTAGATTAATAAAAAGCTAAATTTGTAAGGAGATGATTTAAATGAAAAAAATACTTAGTCTTATTATAATTGCATTATTGCTTGCTCTCTCTGCTCAAATACTTATAGCAGACGAAAAAGAAAATGAAATACGCAGGCTGGGAAGATATGTTAATACCGGCGAATCTGATGAACTTGTTAAATTTCTGCTTAAAGCAAAAGAGGATGGGCTGCCTATCGATGGAATGCTAAATAAAGTTAAAGAAGGTTCGGCAAAACAGGTTGAATCAGAAAAAATATTATCTGTATTATATGCCAAAAAAAGCTTATTGGAAAGAGCACGGATGCTTATAAAGGAAAATGAAAAAGAAGGTTTAAGAGTATGGGAAAATGATCGGGAAGAAAGTATTGAAAAGCTGGCACAATCTTTAGAAGACGGAGTAGGAGCGCATGAATTGAAAGAATTTATCAAAAAAATTATTGAAAATAATGAGGATATTCGCTATCTGGTTCAAAGTTCATCTGCTTATGCCGCTATGTTAAGAGCAAAATTAGAACGTTCAGAAGTAAAGAAACTTATAACAATGGCTATTGAAAAAAGAATTAATGCCTTGATGTTTTTAATAAATTAAAACAGGGGATTAGTGAAGAAAAGGATATTAGAACTGTTATCTTTGATATTAAATTAGCACGATAATTATGTAGGGGGCAACCCTTGCAGTTGCCCTTCTTTATAATAGTATGTTGATTTTATTTTAAGGGTAATATCCGCCTCTGCATTCTTCCCATATTCGATTTAATTCTTTTTCAACCATTATCTGATATTTTTTTAATTCTTCAGTACTACAATTTTGAGGTATTTCAATCGGATTCCCGTATATGAGCATTCCTCTGGAAAATGGGAAAGGCATAAAAAATTTATCCCAGCTTTTAAAATATTTCCCTTTACGAGAACTGAAACTTATCGGAATAATAGGACAACCTGTCCTTTGTGATAATAAAAGCACCCCCTCTTTTAAAACATGCCGCGGTCCACGCGGCCCATCAGGAGTAATTCCTGCATCATAGCCTTCTTTTAAAGCATTAATCATCTTTAAAAGCCCTTTTAACCCTCCGCGGCTTGAAGACCCTCTTAAAGACCTGAATCCCAATTTTTCTATAGTTCTCGTTATATATTCTCCATCCTTACTCTCACTCACAAGCACATTAATATTTCTATTGCGGTAATAATAAACAAAAAAAAGCTGTGAATCATGCCAAAACGTAAATATCACTCGTTTCCCTTTTTTATAGTAATTTTCCAAAACTTCTTCTCCTTTGACTTTTATTAGAATGGTAGAACATAATCCATAAACTATCAACCATCCAATACCGGAAACGAAAGAAAGTAATATTCTATCTTTATAAATTCTAAAATGCGATATAAATTTCTTATAATTTGAATGTAGGTATTTTGCATTTTTCATCTGAAAATCTCCATAATTTATTAATAATATTTTCAAACTATTATTTACTTATATAAGTTTAAACATAAAACTACAAATCGTTTTTCAGTTCCATTTTGAACTTTAATCTGTCATTTTACATTTTAATTTATTTCCTCTAAAATATCTATATTTTTTGTACTTGTTTGTGTTAATTTACTGGCATGGATATTTAATTTTGTAATCATTTACAAAATGAATATAATTTAAAATACTTTGTATTTAATTTTTTTTCATGAGGGTTCTCTCTTTTACTATTGCACTTTCTGTAGCCTTGACATAATATTATCAATATGATACTGTATTCCTTTGTCCTTGTCCAATATCGAAGATTAAATGGGAAATAGGAAATAAGGAAATGGGAAATTAAGTTGAAAATTTTTTCGCTTCCCATTTTTCACTTCCCATTTATTATAGGAGAAATATAATTGATAATTGACAATATATAAATCAGCTGGCATGAAAAAGACGGTATTAAATATTTAAAATTTATTAATCTTGAACTCTCCGGAGTTATATCTCATGGAGTAACCACGCGAATTGGAGGAGTGAGTTCTCTGCCTTATGCCGGTTTGAATCTGGGATATTTTGTCGGTGATAACGACAAAAACGTTGCTGAGAATAGAAGAATAATGCGTAAATCTCTGAATCTTCAACAGACCAGAATGATAACTGCTGACCAGGTACACAGCAATAAAGTATCTGTTATTAACGAGAAATCAAATATAAGCGGGTGGGAAGATCCGCGCAGGTCAATACGATTGACTGATGCACTTATTACAAACCTGCAAAATTTAACTTTAGTTATTACAGTTGCGGATTGTGTTCCGGTGCTTATATATGATACTAAAAATAAGGTGATTGCCGCCGTTCATGCCGGATGGAAAGGTACGGGGCTTGGTATTGTAAAAAGAACCCTGGATCAAATGAAAGACAGCTTTAAATCAAATCTGGAAAACTGCCAGGTTGGAATTGGACCTTCTATTGGTATTTGCTGCTATTCAGTTGATATAAAAGTAATTGATTTTTTCCGGTCAAAATTTTCATATTGGCGTGAAATTTTTAATTTAGAGAAAAACACATTCGGTAAATTAAATCTTGTTGAGGCTAATAAAAGACAGCTTATTGAAGCAGGTGTTCCGGCACAAAATATTTCTTCCAGTGATATATGCACTTCCTGCAATAATGATTTATTTTATTCCTTCCGAAAAGAAAATGGCGTTACAGGGAGACAAATAGCATTTATTTCACTTAATAATAAAACCTTGTAAAATGCTAATATTTCAAATTTCCTTCTTTTGCAAATTCAGCTATTAAATCTTTTTGTTTCTCATTTATTTTTTTAGGGGTCTCAATTTTTATTTTTATAAATTGGTCACCTTTACCGCCTGAAGGTATTTTTACTCCCTGCCCGTGTATACGCAATATTGTATCATTCTGAGTAAAAGGCGGAATTTTAATAATTATTGAACCTGAAATTGTTTTTACTTTTACTTTTGAACCGAGAATGGCTTGAGCAATATTAATATATATTTTACAATAGATATCATATCCCCCTTTACCAAAACATTTTGGGCAGGGCTTTTTAAATGCAAAACCACCCTGATTAATAACTATAGAACCTGAACCTTTACAACTGGTGCAGGTTTTTGCAGAAGTTCCCTGTTTTGCCCCGCTTCCCCCGCAAGCAGGGCATTGACCTTTAGAGGGTATAGTAATTTTAGTTTTTCCGCCTGTGATTGATTGTTCAAAAGGAATAGTTATTTCGTAATTTACATCTTCACCTTTAAAATTTCCGCGGGAATCCTGCCTTGAACTTTCTCTATTTCCAAAAATGGAACTGAAAATATCTCCGAAATTAAGATCACTAGAGCCTCCAGCCTCGTATCTGCCATGGGATTTATCCTCTCCAAATACATTTGAAAAATCAAATCCGCGAGCTTCTGCATCTTTCATCTGATCATACTGTTTTCGCTTTTCTTTATCTCCCAGAACTTCATAGGCTTCATTAATTTCCTTGAATCGCTCTTCTGATCTTTTATTCCCGGGATTAGCATCAGGATGAAATTTTTTAGCTAATGTACGAAATGTCCTCTTTATATCCTCATCTGAAGTATCTTTTTTTAAACCTAATATTTCATAATAGTCTTTAGGCATTTTAGTCACCTTTTAGATAACAAAGATTAGGGTTGTCCTCTATTTTATAAAAGTTAAAGGTTACAAAGGCTTAAAATAAAGAGTTGTAAAAAAAGGAAGGTTATTCAATTTCTTCCTTTATCATTGCTGCATATTCTTCAACAGACATCAGGAGATCCAGTTCACTGGGATCAGATATTTTCACGGTGATCATCCAGCCATCTCCGTAAGGATCTCTGTTTATAACTTCCGGGTTATCAAATAAATCTTCATTTACCTGCAAAACTTCCCCGCTTACCGGAGCATAAAGATCCGAAGATGTTTTAGACGATTCGATTACTCCAAATTCAGTCATATGTATTACTTCAGTCCCAACTTCCGGCAATTCGATAAAAACTATTTCCCCTAATTCTTTTTGAGCATAACTTGTAATACCAAATGTAGCTGTATTCTTCTTTACACTTACCCATGTATGCTCTTTTGTATATTTTAGATTTTCTGGAAATTGCATCTTTTTTCAAGCCTCCTTTCAAAAAAATTATTTTAAAGTATGCTCTTAATTAACACACGCTTAAATAGTTTGTCAAGTATTTTTTATATTATATAAATATTCTTCAGGTGTGTTTATATTATTAAAACTTTTTAATTCAGGATCTAGTATGATAATTTCTTGTTCATAAACCTTTTTAACCTTCACATTTGGAAAAAAATCGGTTATACGATACATTGAGTTATTTAATGATTTCTCTATCCAGGGGATACATTTTTTGGAATATACAGCGGTTAAAGGCTGGTAATTATTTTTCAAAAATGGAATTATAACATCATAGTTTTTTCCATTAAATGCAATAGATAAAAGATATTCAACTACGCTTTCCATTATAAAAGGTGAATCGCAGGCAGTGATAAAATTTATTTCAGAAAAAGAGGAATTAAGTCCGTACAAAATTCCGAAAAGAGGCCCCATGTATTTAATTTTATCTTCAACTATTTTTGTATCCTTTATATCCAGATACAGAGATTTATTATCAGTAACAATAATTACCTGATCACAGAATTTATGATGCAATTTCAGTAATAATTCTATTGCGTATCTTCCGCCAAATTGAAGAAATGCCTTGGGTTTTCCATCCATACGCGAGTTCTTTCCTCCGGACAAAATTATTACTGTAGTTTCTTTTTTATTATTCAT
>JACQWU010000040.1 GCA_016209155.1 Candidatus Desantisiibacteriota bacterium
GAATTAATATTACCCTGAAAGTTTTTTCCGGTGAATTTTTCAGGCAAAGCTCCCAGTGTCAGCAAAAAACCTTTTCGATTTGTTTTTTGAGAGCCTATGGGTTTATGAAAAATATATTTAAGGCACCAGAACATTTGACAGCGGTCAATCATAGCTTTAAGATGTGAGGGAGGTCCCATGAAGAACACAGGTGATGAAATTACTACCCCGTCGGCTAAAGCTAAAGCAGAATATAAATATTGCATATCATCCTGAATAATACATTCCTCATGTTTTGCGCAGTGAAGACATTCATTGCATGGAGTAATTTTTCGTTCGATTAATCGTATTTTTTCAACAACTGCTCCGCGGGTAAGAGCGCCTTTTATAAATTCATCCAGAAGCTGTTCTGAATTTCCATATCTGCGCGGACTACCTGATATTGCAAGAAGTTTGAACATGTTTTTTTTCTCTTATTTGTAAGTGGGATGGTAATCCCACCTCTACATTATTTTTCATGATGCTGCAAAGCTGTTTGACGGTTAAGCCTGAAATCCTGTCCATCCATTACCACTACTTTACACATTTCATTTAAGCGCGACCTAAGACGATAACCGATTCTGTCTGTAAGATTTTCTTCTTCATCTTTGCCTTCCTTGCTTCTTACAGGATTGTCCATATAATTGGATGTAATAATAGTAATTTTATTATCATTATATCTGCGGTTAATAATATAAGTCAAAGTATCGCGTATCCATGAGGTTATTTTTTGCGCTCCAAGCTCGTCAAGGAGCAGAATATCTTTTTCTATGACAGGTTTTAATACCTCCTCTTCAGTTAATTCTGATTCTGTATTATAGCTATGCTGAAGTTTTTTTAATAATTCCCGAAAGTCATAGAAAATACAGGAAAAACCTTTATCAAGAATACTACGCATAGTTGCGACGGCAAGATGTGTTTTCCCTACACCGCATGTTCCCATAAAAAAAAGGCCTGAATTAATATCAGGATATTCTTCAATAAAACGAATTGCAATTTGTTTGGCTTTTTTCTGGGTAGCATGCTGAGGGTGATAACTTGCTAAAGTACAGTGCTCATACCGTGACGGGATAAGAGCGGAAGAAAGCCTTTTAATCTGTGTTTTTTTGAAATAACATGCAGGGCATCTTCTGGCTGTGTTCAATTCACCTTCTTTGATAAATTCCCAGCCGGTACCACCGCATATATTGCAGGTATTCATTTTTAACCTCTGTTTTAAATTTATTTACATTAACATATCAGGTAATTTAAAGTATTCTTCTATTTTTTTATTAATAATATTATCAAGAGTTTTTGAATAAGCATCCTGTGACATTTTATTTTTATGTTTTTTTAATTTTTCTTTGGCTTCTTCTTCAATTTTTTTTAAAATTTCAGATGGAACAAACTGTTTAGCGTCCTTAATTAATTTTTGGTTCAGGGAATGTAATTTATCCTCTATGTCAATAACTATGATTTTATCCTGTTTTAAATTTTTTTCAATATCATTAATTTGTTTATACAGGACTCTAAGCAGCCCTACAACCTGTTTTTCCTGAATTGATTTAAGATATTCCGCGCTGTTTCTTAAATTTTGTTTTAATTCTTTAAGTTTTTCGAGTGTATATCCGCATTCATCAAATTTCTGGCTGGTTTTGCTTTCCCCGATCATGTTTTCTTTATATTCCTGCCAGAGTTCTATTACAGCAGGTTCGCAGTATTTTATTGTATTTAATGTACGCCCATCATTTTTATGCCTGGTGAAAAAATTTTCCAGACTCGTGTCTATTCCCTGTTTCACAATTCTAAGAGGAATTCCTATATTGTACCATTTTTCTATCAGCGTCCAGTCTACGGGAGATATAATCAAGGACTTTTTGCGCTTTTTTATAAAATATTTTTCTACTTCATCAAGATACAAGTTATTTACCTTTATCGGTTTTCCTGGGTGTATAGGTACAATATGGTTCCGGAGCAAGATAATCGCCTGTAACAGCATAAGCGCGGGCTCTGCATCCTCCGCATACGGTACGGTACTCGCATATACCGCATTTACCCCTGTATCCATCTATATTTCTCATTTCGTTAAATATTTTTGATGTTTTCCATATTAATGAGAAAGGTTCTTTTTTTATATCACCGCATTCTTCTTCAAGAAATCCGCATATCTGCACTTTGCCGGTATTGGAAATAAAAGCAAAACCTGTTCCTCCCATACATCCTTTTGTCATGGCATCCATCCCGTGCGATTTAACTGTTACAGTTCTTCCAGCGGCTTTTTCCTGTTGTCTGTAAATACGATAATAATGAGGCGCGCAGGTCGGTTTAAACTGAATGGGAATATTATTTCTTTGGTTGTAGATCCAAAGCAGAGTTTTTTCGTAATCTTCAGGCGATATTTCCTGGTCGGCAAGATCTTTCCCTCGACCTGTCGGTACCAGAAGAAACGGATGATAAGCTTTTGCTCCAAGTGCAACAGCTAATTTAAGTATTTCCGGAACTTCATGGATATTGATTTTTGTAATTGTAGTATTAATCTGGAATTCCAGTCCGACAGTGTTTGCGCATTCTATTGCTTTCATAACTCCGGCAAATGCGCCTTCCTGCTGGCGGAATTTGTCATGGGTTTCGCTTGTTGCGCCATCAATACTCAGGCTTATTCTTTGTATCCCGACTTCTTTCATGAGGTTTGCTTTTTCAATATTCATTAAAGGTCCGCAGGGCGCCATGACCATGCGCAGACCAAGATCTGTCCCCTTTTTTGCTATTTCAAAAATATCATCGCGCATCATTGGTTCGCCGCCGGTAAGAATAATAATCGGTTTGGCAAATGTTGCCACATCTTCAAGAAATGAAAAACATTCCGCTGTGGTTAATTCTCCTTTGTATTTACCGCGTGTAGCTGCTGCTCTACAGTGAATACAGGACAGTACACAGCTCCTTGTCACTTCCCATGCTATCAAACGCGGCAGATATTCCTGATTTTGCATCATTTATTTTTTCTCCTTTAATTCATATTTCATATATAACAATTCAGGTATAAAGGCTGAAGACTGAAGTATATTAGGATTTGTACCTAAAAGCCTTCCCCCCTTCAGTCTATTCACCTGAATAGTTACGTTTATATTACAAAATATAAATTTAATGTCAAGTGAAAAGGTTCTTTTACTCTTTTGTTAATGCTATGATAAATTTTTTATATTTGGGATAAATTTTTATCAAAGTTTTTCTGTCTCCTGATTTATAATCTTTAAATTCAAATCCCGGAGCAACTGTTGTTCCCATAATGGCGAATTTTCCGCCTGATACAAGTCTTGCTCCCTGCCATACTCCTTTTTTGACAATAACCTGAGGTCTCATAGCTTTTTCAATATTATTGCCTATTGTAATTATTTTACCTGAACCGTCAGGATATAAATTGAGCATTTCAACAGGGTCCCCAAGATAAAAATGGAATATTTCATCTGATATAAGCGAGTGCATTTCGGAAAAAGTTGAAGGAGTTAAAAGATAATAAATAGCAGTGCTTATACATCTTTTTCCTTTATATCTTCTCGGCAGATATTTTCCGGAAATATTTTCATCTGAACGGTAGGTCTCTAAATAGTATCCACCTTCAGAAGGATGAGGTTTAAGATTAAGAGCTTTTATTAATTTTTTTAGATCCACGAGAATATCCTGTATTAATTTTTTTATAGTATAGCATTTTGCCGGAAATTTCCCAAGAAAGAAATTAACCACAGAGGGCACAGAGTATTTTATTTTTTTTACTCTGTGTTCTCAAGGAAAATTAATTTGAGGACACAGGGTTTTTATAATTATAAATATATCTCAGTGTGCTCAGTGGTTCGTTTTTTTGTTTTTGTAGAATTTCTGATATTTTGCGAAAAAGCATGTCAATTTTTTAGTTATACGATATAATTCAAATATTCAGGTTAATAGATTGAAGGTGGAAAGCTTTTAGTTTAAAATATTGTAAAGGATACAAAAGATAATAATGGAAGAACAAAAACTACTGGAAAAAATTCGAGCGAATGATCCTTCTTTTATTAAGGAATTATTTGATACATATAAGACCATGGTCTTTAATGTTTGTTTCCGGATGTTAGGGAAAAAAGAAGAGGCAGAGGATCTAATGCAGGATGTTTTTTTTACAGCTTATAAATCCAATGCGTGCTTAAATCTCCAGCGGAAAAGGAAATTGGAGAAATGGCTTTCACTGGATTTTTTATTGGAGAGCAAAAGGGAACAAATCCCTCATAGTCAGAATGACACTCCTCTTGAAGCATTAGAAAAATCCGAGCGAGAAAATATTGTCAGAAATGCTATAAATTCACTTCCTGATAATCAGCGTATATCAATAATTTTGAGCAGATATGAAAATTTATCATATCAGGAGATTTCTAAAATAATGGAATGTTCGGTTTCATCAGTGGAATCCTATTTATTCCGTGCGAAACAGAATCTTGCTAAGAAGCTAATTTCTATTTTTGAAAATTCATTATTGTAAAGACGCAATGCCTTGCGTCTTTACCTGTTTATTATGAAATTTTGAGAGGATACGATTTATAACCGCAAGTTTTTTGCATAGCATGTGTCTAATTTAATATAAGGAAATTTAATATATATTATTATTGTAGAGACGCAATGCCTTGCGTCTCAATGCCTTGCGTCTCAGCATTTTAATAACGGTAAAAAATATGAATCATAAAAATATTCAGAAAAAATTTCTGTTTTATATTGACGGGAACCTGCCGGCAAGCGAGATGAATATGGTGAAGGAACATATTAGTCTTTGTCCTTTATGCAGTAAACATCTGGATGAAATTTCCGAAATTTGGAAACAGGAAAAAATTTTGGAAGAGAGAGAGCCGTCACCCTACATATGGAAAAAATTGGAAAAAAATATCAGGGAATATGAGAATAATAAATATACGTTTTTATATATTGATATAAAAAAGCGTTTTGATTTTTTAATGCGCCCGGTATTGCTTTCTTTTATGCTTTTTATAGCAATTATCACAGGATATTATTTAGAAAATTTTTTATCAAACAATATTGATCTTAACGCGGATGTCGCTAATGAGCAAATCACAAAAATATTTTATATAGATACTTTAAGTTATTCTACGATGGAATCTATTCATAATAGAGACCTTCCTGCGTATAATGAAAATAAATGAAGAATCTCGCAGCAAGCTGCGAGGTATCTTCTGTTTCTGATAGGAATTTTTATTGTTTAATTTAGTGCCGATTCATCGTAAGCCTTAAAAGGCTTACGTATTAACAGCACTTCCAGATAAGTGAGGTATGAATATGAATAAGAAATGGTTCTTAATAGTCGTTATAATTTTGACAATAATAAATATTTCAGTTTTAGGCACATATACATTAAGACGCAGGTATCATGGCAGAGAGAACTATGGTTTAGGTAAAGACGAACATTTTAGGCATCTTAAAAGAAAGCTTGGTCTCACAAACGAGCAGGTAGTAAAAGTAAAAAATTACAGAAATAAATTTAATCCGAAAATAGAGGTTTTATCAAAAACAATAAAAGAAAGAAGGCTTAATCTTGTTAAAGAATTAATGAAAGAATATCCGGATTCAACTAATATTGGATATATACTTAATCAATTGGATTCATCACATTCTGCGCTTCAGCATGAAGTCGTGAATCATCTTTTGGCGGAAAAAGGGATTTTTACTCATGAGCAGCAGGAAAAGTTTTTTTCTATTGTTTTAAAACGCTGTTCGGAAAGATGAAAGGAGGTGAAAATAATGTTAAAAAAATTACAAATAATTATTGTTTTTTCAGTTCTTTTATTATCCTCAATCATGATTTTTGCAAATATGGATTGTCCAAAAGAAAAAGCATGCAGTCCTGAAATGCATAAAAAGGGAATGAAGATGATGACTACAGATATAACAGGATGTATGTTTTGTATGAAAAT
>JACQWU010000041.1:0-3490 GCA_016209155.1 Candidatus Desantisiibacteriota bacterium
GCGCCAGCCCTCTCTTTGCCAAACATTTCGTAATAGCTGATGTCAGGGTTGTTTTACCATGATCAACATGTCCTATTGTTCCTATATTAATATGCGGTTTCGTACGTTCAAATTTCTCTTTTGCCATTTCTTTATCCTCCTTTTTATCTTTCACTTTCTATACTGGAGCCCATGATCGGACTCGAACCGATGGCCTCATCCTTACCAAGGATGCGCTCTAACCACCTGAGCTACATGGGCATAAAATATCAGTCATATCGGTGGTTAACAATGCTGTCCTGTGGACAAATTATTTAATGAAAATCAAAAAATATTACAAAGTGGCGCCTGAATTTTGATATTTTATATTTAAATTTTATATTATATTATATGGAGCGGGAAACGGGATTCGAACCCGCGACCCTCAGCTTGGAAGGCTGATGCTCTAGCCATCTGAGCTATTCCCGCATAATCAGCTATCAATATCAATAATAACAACACTCTTAACTACAAATTTATTTTTTGGTGGGGAGAGGTGGATTTGAACCACCGAAGCTCAAAGAGCGACAGATTTACAGTCTGTTCCCATTAACCGCTAGGGAATCCCCCCCCGATATTCTTTTAAATTTATTGAATTTACAGGATTTTTCGGATTTAGTTGAAATAAAATCACACCCTACAAACTCTAAAATTCTTACTTGGAGCTGGCGATGGGACTCGAACCCGCAACCTGCTCATTACAAGTGAGCAGCTCTACCAATTGAGCTACGCCAGCATTAACAGTCAGAATGAGCCATTGTAAAAATAAAAAACTTACGCCAAATAGCTCAATTTTTACTTTTAAATATATAAATTTTTAATATAGAACAAATTATTATATAAAGTCAAGTATAAAAAGTCAAGTATTTTTTTAAAATTTATATTTTATTCCTTTTTCTCAGGATTTCAAACATAAGTAATGCACCCGCAACTGAGACATTAAGTGAATTTATTTTTCCAAGCATCGGGATTTTCAATAAAAAATCGCACTTAGCTCTCACCAGATGCTGCAATCCCTCACCTTCGTTTCCTACAACTAATGCCAGAGGAAGATTAAAATCAGCATTATAATAATCAGTATCCCCATCCATATGAGCGCCAAAAATCCACACTCCGCTTTTTTTTAATTTATCAATGGTCTGAGCTATATTATTTTCCATAATAATAGGAACATACTCTGATGCACCTGCTGATGTCTTCACAACTGTTGAATTAATCGTAGGATTATTATGAGAAGAAATAATCATTCCATGCACTTTGCAGGCTTCCGCTACACGCAATAAAGCACCCGTGTTTTGAGGATCATTTATATTATTCAATATTAAAAAAAACGGGGATTCTTTGCTCTCATTTGCAAAATTTATCGCTTCCTCAATACTGTAAACAGATATTTCGGATACTTCCGCAGCTACTCCCTGGTGCAAACCGCCTCTCGTTATTTTATCCAGTATTTCTCTTGTAGTTATTTCTGCCAGAATATTTTTATGACGGACAATCTTTGCTATTTTTTCTTTTATATCGCTTTTTATATTGCCGGCGAGATATATTTTTTTTATTTCCCGCTTCCCGCCTTTAAGCACTTCATAAACAACATTCTGCCCGTATACTAATCCATATATTTTTTTGTAATCCATCTGCAGCGATTAGCTCCTTTTCCTCCATCTGGTTCCATCCTTTACATCCTCAAGCTCGATCCCTTTTTCCTTCAATTTATCTCTGATAAAATCAGAAGTAGCCCAATCTTTATTAATACGTGCCTTTTTACGTATTTCAATAATTATATTGAGCAATGAATCTACAATATCACTGTCGATATGATATTTCTTATCATTCTGAAATAATCCGAGCACCTTTCCGCATTCTTTAATAATATTAATACCCTTCATTAATAAACATACCTTGTTTTCACATTGTGAATATTCCTTAAGAAAAATATTCATATTTCTGACAAAATCAAATAATGCGGCTATCGCAAGCGCAGTATTAAAATCATCATCCATTGCTTCCATGAATTTTTGTCTGGTATTTTCAATTTCTATATTAAATTTATCTTCGATGGGATTACATGCTTTAAAAGAAAAAATATCAAGCTCAACTTTTTTATCTATGGATTCCATTGCTTCATAAGCTAAAGTTAAACTGTTATAAAAACGTTCAAGCCCGCTGCTTGATTCTTTAAGCTGTGTATCGCTGAAGTCGATCGGACTGCGATAATGTGTAGAAAGCAAAAAAAATCGCACCGCTTCAGTATCATAAAGAGATAAAATATCTCTCAACCTGAAATAATTTCCATCTGATTTAGACATTTTCTTATCATCTATATTAACAAATCCATTATGCATCCAGTAGGCAACAAACGGCTTACCCGTGCAAGCTTCGGATTGAGCTATCTCATTTTCATGATGAGGGAAAATAAGATCCTTCCCTCCTCCATGAATATCAAAACTTTCACCCAGATACTTAATTGACATTGCGGAACATTCTATATGCCAGCCCGGTCTTCCTTCACCCCACGGGCATTTCCATTTAGGCTCACCGGGTTTAGCGCTTTTCCATAAAGCAAAATCCATTGGTGAACGTTTACGTGTATCTATTTCAACACGCGCTCCCGCTTTCATATCCTCCAGTGTTCTGCCGGAAAGTTTTCCATATCCTTTGAATTTTGAAACTTCAAAAAAAACATCTCCGCCTTCAACAACATATGCAAATCCTTTGGTTATCAGACACTGAATTAAAGCAATAATCTCATCCATATGCAAAGTAGCTTTCGGTTCAATATCAGCGCGTCTTATTCCAAAAGCATCCATATCTTTGTAATATTCTTCAATATATTTTTCTGCAATAGCCTCAGAAGTTGTATTATCCTTATTTGCACGGTTTATTATCTTGTCATCAACATCGGTAAAATTGCGCACATATGTAACCTTATATCCCCTGTATTCAAAATAGTTTCGTATTACCTCAAAAGCGAGCGCTCCCCTGCCATGTCCAAGATGACAAAAATCATAAACAGTGACTCCACAGACATACATACGGACTTCACCTTCCACTGTAGGTTTAAATTCTTCCTTTTTTCCCGTAAGAGTATTATAAATTTTTATCATTGCGCTCCTTTTTTAAAATATCTATTCCAGTATAAAATTATATGGATTTTCAACTATACCGTTTATATGAACCTCATAATGTAAATGCGGGCCTGTACTGTGTCCTGTACTGCCCATAAGCGATATAGGATCGCGGCGTTTCACATGCTGCCATTTTTCAACCAATAACCTCGAGTTATGTCCATAAAAAGTTTGATAACCAAATCCATGATCTATTACAACAAGCTTCCCGTATCCTTCCTGCCATCCTGCAAAAGCAACAACTCCGTCTGCGGTAGCACGTATAGTTGTTCCCTTCTGTCCGGCAATATCCAGCCCCTTGTGGAAACTCGGTCTGCCTGAAAAAGGAGAAATACGGTAACCAAAGC
>JACQWU010000041.1:3499-8597 GCA_016209155.1 Candidatus Desantisiibacteriota bacterium
TTTTACCGGCCAGATAGCAGGTGTAGTCTTTAGCTTGGCATCCTGAGTATTTAAAAATTTTATCAGCTCACTGAAACTCCTTTTCTGATCAACTGCTTCTTTTGCCAATTCATCAGTCGGTCTTAAAACATCATCACTATACTCCTCAAAAGCATTATTAAATTTGAGAATCAAATCATCCACTTTTGTTTCTTCATCTACTCCACCCATTCCTTCTATAGCGGAAATATTATTCAAAGCAAATTTATCCTTAAGAATATCATCATATTCCTTTAAAATACCAATCTCTTCATTTAAAGAATGAATTCTGGCACCCAATTCCACTATTTGCTTTTCCATGAAGCTTTTTTTTGCTTCAAGCATTTTTATTGAAGGAATAAGATTTACTCTCTCCAATCCCATCTTATGATAGTCCCAGAGCATATTAAGACTATAAATAAAAACGATTGACAAGAAAATAGCAAAACATTTTAATCCCCTTCTTGTAAATTTATAATTTTTTGTCCGCCCGTTTTCATCATTAATTACTATTACTGTAACATGATCCTGAAGCATATAAAAAATTCCTATATAAAATTTATACGATTAATTAGATTCATGGGGGGTTTTTAAATTTGGTATAATTCTGATATTTAAAGATTATTTCATACCCATATATAAAATATAATTTAATGTTTTTTACCGGCTATATGTATTGACATTCCGTGAGCATCTTCAGCCGCTTCCATAACAGCTTCTGCAAGAGTCGGATGAGCGTGGATTGTGTCAATAATCTGCTTTACCGTTAATTTGTTTTTTATTGCCAGAGTTACTTCAGCGATAATGTCCGTAACATTCGGGCCAAGCATCTGCGCTCCAAGCACTCTGTCTGTTTTTTCTTCTGCAACTATGCGCACAAGTCCTTCTGTTTCACCTATTGCGCAGGCTTTTCCGAGAGCTCTAAAATTAAACGTACCCGTTTTAACTTCAAATCCCGCCTGTTTGGCTTTATCTTCTGTATATCCAACGCTAGCTATTTCCGGAAAAGTAAAAATACAGCTTGGAATAACACTATAATCCATGGTTAATTTTTCACCCGTACAGTTAGCCGCAGCAACCAGTCCCTGAGCACTGGCAACATGCGCCAGCATTATTTTTCCTGTTATATCGCCTATAGCATAAATATTGCTTATATTAGTCCGCATATAATCATCAACAAAGATAGTCCCCCGCTCATTCAATTTTACACCGGCCTCTTCAAGCCCGATATTTTTTGTATTTAAAGAACGCCCGATAGACACCAGTGCTTTTTCCGCCTCAATCCTTACCCCGCCCTCAAGAATAGCTGTTACACCGGCATCCGTCTTTTCGATTTTTTCTATTTTGACTTTGGTTTTTATTTCCACACCCTGCTTTTTTAAAATCTGTGCCATCCGCCGGGCGATATTCACATCCTCGGTCGGCAGAATATTTGGCATAAGTTCAACCATCACAACTTCGGTTCCAAGTGCTGACAAAATACATGCAAATTCACACCCGATCACTCCCGCGCCGATAATGATCATTTTCTTCGGGATTTCTTTAAGAGACAGAGCTTCATTGCTTGTCATAACTTTCTGTCCGTCTATATTAAACGCAGGTATAAGTGCCGGTTCAGATCCTGTGGCAATAATTAAATTATTAGCTTCAACAGTTTCCTGTCCTCCGCTTGAAAGAGAAACATCAATTGTATTACTGCTTTTTAAAGTGCCTGTACCATTAATAAGAGTTACATTATTGCTTTTTAAAAGTAATTCTACCCCGGACACAAGATTATTTACAATCTCGTCCTTGCGGTTTAAAATCTTTCCCATATCCACGTTTATTTTTTCAACACTTATCCCGAACTCCTCGGAATGCTGAATATGTCTGAGTACTTTTATACTTCCAAGAATTGCTTTTGTAGGAATGCATCCCCGGTTAAGACATGTCCCGCCCACACGTGTTTTTTCGATTAAACATACTTTTGCTCCAAGCTGAGCGGCTCTAATAGCCGCCACATAACCGCCGGGCCCTCCGCCCAAAATTGCTATATCATAAGTCATGAATTTTCTCCTTTATAGTTCCTCTTTTATCCATATGGAAATTTTTTCACCGGGATAGATCTGGCTTCTGTTTTTAAAATCCTTATTCCATTCAATAATTTTATTAATAGTTACATTATACTTTTTGCTTATATCCCAGAGAGTATCACCTTTTTGAACAGTATAGAATACTTTTTTATAATTATAATCTTCACCGGGGGAATCATTTTCTGAGTTTGAATTTTTATTTGAAGGTATTATAAGGCGCATTCCGATTTTAATGATATTTACATTACTGATATTATTTACTTCCGCCAGGGTTTTTAAAGGTATACCGTATTTAACAGCAATAGTTGACATTGATTCTCCTGACCTGACAATATGTTCATCAACACCGGCACGGGCAATATTACTTATTGGTTTTAACTCGGAAATATTTATTTTGAATAATTCTGCTCTTCCTTTTGGAATTTTAAGAACAAATTGAGATGTATGCACCGGGGTACAACCCTGGATAAGAGCGGGATTTAAAGTTTTTACCTCTTCTATTGAACATTGAGCTGCTTTTGCGCATGATGAAAGAGTGAAACCTTTTTCAATCGTGACTTCATCATATTCCAAAAGCGGTTCATATTCAATATTTGTAAAACCATATTTTTCCGGATTTTTTGCTATAATTAAATTTGCCATAAAATCCGCGACATATCTCCTTGTCTCAACGGGCAGAACTTTTTTCTTTGCAAGTGTCCAGAAATCTCTCGATACTGCAACTCCCATTGCCCGTAATATCCTGAATTCTCCGGCATTATAAGCCGCCTCGGCAAGCAGCCACGAATCAAATATCTTATAAAGATCTTTTAAATAACATGCAGCAGCTTTAGTCGCGGCTTCAGGATCATATCTTTCATCGATTGCCCAATCGATATGTAATTTATACTTTTTACCTGTTGCTCTCATAAATTGCCATAAACCTGCGGCTCCGGCTCTGGAATAAGCTCTTATTTTAAATTCACTTTCAATCAAAGGCAGATACGCCAGATCCTGAGGCAGACCTTCATTCTTGAATATTTCTTTCATTCTGCTTATATATCGCGTGGATCGTGCTAATCTTTTCGCCATTTTTTCACGATTTTCAGTCATATACCTATTTAGACAAGTTTCAACTTCCTGATTAAATTCCACGGGGAAATCATAACCTGCCACATTTTTATCTAATTCCTCCAATATTTTTTTTTCTTCGCTTAAGATATTAGATTTAACCGCGGCGGTTGTATCTAAAACAGCATTATTTTGGTCTGGTGCAGTTTCAGCACTTTTTGTACTTTCAAAAATATCTTTATAAACATCTCCAAATCTAAAAAGAGTTTCTATGTCCATGTCCTGATCAGCAATCATCACAAGTGATATTCTAAGCTCCTTTTTAGCTTCTTCATATTTGCCGGAATCATAAAGAGCTAAAGCATTATTATAACGTTCCTGTATACGCTTTAATCCTTCTTTCCCTTCAATACTTTTTTTATCTTCACCTGTCTTTAAATTATATACTTTATCCGTCATATAGATTTTTTTCTTAATTTCAGAAAAATCATATTGTTCGGTCTGACCTATAACCAAAAGAGAGGCATTATCCGATTCACTGGATGTTAAATCTTTTCTATCTGAAACTTTTTCTGTTTTCCCGGGTGTTGTTGTATCAGAATTTAAAACAGAGCAGGAATCGGATTTTATTCCATTTTGTTTTTCAATTTCACTACCGGTAAGGGATGTTGTATCGTTTTTATTTATTTTACTCTTATCCGGTTGACCGGAAGATGCACTTTTTTGAAAAGTATAAACATTTTTACTGTCATTCCGGTTTGAAGCAAAAAAATCTATCAAATTATTTTTACCGCATCCGAATTGAAAAAAAATCATAAACATTATAATTATTTGTATACTAAAATTTTTCTTAATCAAAACAAACACCTCTTTTCGTGATAAAAATATACTATCTAAATAAATATCGGTTTAAAAATATATTTCTAAAGTTTAAATATTATATAAGAAGAAGAGCCTGGGAGTCAATGTTAATTTCTTTAAGATTTCTTTTTCGAGGCCAGCTTGGTAACCTGAATAACCATATCTTTGGATTTTTTGGTTTTTATTTTCTTAAAATATTTTAAAAGCTTGTTTTCTTCGGATGGCGCATACGGGGCATGAGTATCTCCAATTTTAGCCGTTTCATTGGATTCAAAAAAATAAGAAACCGGTACAGAGAGCGCATCGGCAATCATCTGTATATTCTCCACATTCAACCTGTTTTTACCGTTTTCATACCTTTGAACCTGCTGGTATGTTACATCCAGTATTTCAGCAAGGTTTTCCTGTGAGATTCCAAGCCCTCTTCTTCGCTTTTTAATCTTTTTACCAATATCTTCAGATGTTATTATACACTTTATTTTCATACCAATTAATATACCAACCATTATACCATATTTACTACAATTTT
Organism: Candidatus Desantisiibacteriota bacterium; assembly: GCA_016209155.1. Taxonomy (GTDB): domain Bacteria; phylum JACRDZ01; class JACRDZ01; order JACRDZ01; family JACRDZ01; genus JACQWU01. Next base: position 8,030 of record JACQWU010000041.1, read on the forward strand.
AAAGATAGTACAAATATAGCTTGACAAATACAATCTGTAAAGTGTATTATTTATTTAATTACAAATAAGGTAAAAAATATGAGCACAAAACTAATGGAAGATATAAAAGAGTCACTTACATATTTCCCGATTATTGCTTTATGCGCAACTGCTGCTGCATTTATTGAAGCATATTTTTCTGATAAAAGAAAAAATAAATTTTCAGATGACAGAAAGCGCATGGAAATAAATACAAAGAAACGAAATATTAAAAATTCAGAGGATAAAGACTGATAATAAAGCTTCTTAAAAAGGCTTTAAAACGACCTTCAAGGATTCCTTTGCTTCTGAGGCTATTTTAAACCCGTTTTGTATCTCTTCCAAAGGAAGTATATGTGTTATCATGCTCGCAACATCTATTTTCCTATTTTTAATCAATTTTAAAGATTCTTCCAAATCAACAGGTGCCGCACCATATGATGATGTTATTGTTATTTCATTTCTCCAGAAATCCACAGTCGGTATTTTTATATCTGTATCCGGAATTGCAAAAAGTAATATAATACCTTTTTTATCTATACATTTAAAT
>JACQWU010000042.1:0-3101 GCA_016209155.1 Candidatus Desantisiibacteriota bacterium
AGCCTGCTTGGCGGAAAAGGAGCTGACCTTGCTGAGATGACAAATCTTGGGATTCCTGTTCCTCCGGGTTTTACTATTTCTACAGAAGTATGCGCGCTTTATGATCCAAAGAAAGGAGCCTGGCCAAAAGGGCTTACGGATGAAGTGGAAAAAAATCTAAACAAATTAGAAAAAACCATGAATCTGAAATTTGGAGATGAAGAGAATCCTCTTTTGGTATCTGTGCGTTCAGGTGCCGCAATCTCAATGCCGGGTATGATGGATACAGTTTTAAATCTCGGGACAAATGATTTAACAATACAAGGTCTTATAAAAAAAAGCGGGAATGAACGCTTTGCTTACGATGCTTACAGGCGATTTATCCAGATGTTTGGCGATGTTGTGATGGGTATTAATAAAAACAAATTCGAAAAAAAACTGGATGAAAGAAAAAAAATAAAAAGTGTTACACTTGATACAGACCTTGATGCCGAAGATTTAAAAAATGTAGTTGAGCAGTATAAGAGTGTATATAAAGAAAATATAGGAACTGATTTTCCTTCCAATCCCCGTGAACAATTAAGATTATCAATTAATGCGGTTTTCCGTTCATGGAATAATGAACGGGCAATAACCTACCGTAAAATTAATAAAATTTCTGATGATCTGGGAACAGCCGTTAATATTCAGGCAATGGTATTCGGAAATATGGGGAATACTTCAGGAACGGGGGTTGCTTTTACACGCGATCCCGCAACAGGTGAAAGAAGATTTTTTGGTGAATATTTAATTAACGCACAGGGGGAAGATGTTGTTGCCGGTATCCGTACTCCGCAGGAAATAAGCACACTTGAAAATAATATGCCTAAAATTTATAAACAATTAGCAGGCATCTATAAAAAATTGGAACTACATTACAGGGACATGCTTGACCTGGAATTTACTATTGAAAATGGCGTTCTTTATATGCTTCAGACAAGGACAGGCAAAAGAACAGCCGCCGCAGCAGTTAAAATTGCAACAGATATGGTAAAAGAAAAATTAATTGATAAAAAAACAGCTGTGAAAAGAATTAAACCCGAGCAGCTTGATCAGCTCCTCCATCCGACTATTGATCCTAAAGCAAAAGTAGATGTTATCGCAAAAGGATTACCTGCTTCACCTGGCGCGGCTGTAGGAGAAATAGTTTTTACCGCTGAACGGGCAATTGAAATGTCGGAAAAAGGGAACAAAGTTGTATTAGTACGTGAAGAAACCTCGCCTGAGGATATAGGCGGTATGAATGTCGCTCAGGGAATACTGACTGCACGAGGGGGAATGACTTCTCATGCCGCGGTTGTTGCGCGCGGTATGGGGAAATGCTGTGTGGCAGGATGCAGTGATATTTTTGTTGATGAAGAAAAAAAAGAAATGAGAGTAAAAAATCTTATTCTAAAAGAAGGCGATTTTATTACAATAAATGGGAGCACAGGACAGGTAATTAATGGGAAGGTGGATCTTATTCAACCTGAATTTGCAGGTGATATTGTTACAATTTTGAAATGGGCGGATGATATAAGACGTTTAAAAAAGAATTTAACCCGATGCTCGGACATCGCGGATGCAGACTTGGAATAACTTATCCTGAAATTTCAGAAATGCAGGTGCAGGCAATTTTTGAGGCAGCTACTGATCTTGTGAAAGAAGGTTTTAAAGTTATTCCCGAAATAATGATTCCAATTGTAGGGGAAGTTAATGAACTAAAATATTTAAAAGAACTGCTGGTAAGAGTCGCTGAGGATGTTATGACAAAAGCAGGTGTTAAAGTTAAATATTTATTCGGTACTATGATTGAAATTCCGCGCGCAGCGCTTCTCGCAAATGAAATCGCGACTGAAGCGGAATTTTTCTCATTCGGAACAAATGATTTGACTCAGATGACATTCGGCTACAGCCGCGATGATTCAGGCGTATTTTTAAAAGATTATCTTGATAAGAAAATCTTAAAGAATGATCCATTTGAAATTTTAGATCAAGTTGGTGTCGGACAGCTTATGAAAATGGCTGTTGAGAAAGGGAGAAGTGTAAAACCTGATTTGAAAATTGGAATCTGCGGAGAACACGGCGGAGAGCCAAGTTCAGTAAAATTCTGCCATAGAATAGGGCTCAATTATGTCAGCTGTTCACCATACCGGGTACCGATTGCACGTCTTGCCGCGGCACATGGAGTGCTTGAAGAAGAAGAAAAAAAATAGTTGTCATATTATGAAAATTCTAAAATTTCAGAACAAATATTTTATATCAATATTTATCTTATTATTTATCATTCTTATTGCAAAAATTTGCCGCGCTTCCGGTGCTTCCGTTGAAAAAATTAAACAGCGCGGTTATCTCCTTTGGGGTTCAGATGCTGAAGGCGGTGCTCCATATATATTTCCGGATCCAAAAAATCCAGATAATTATATCGGATTTGAAGTGGAAATCGCTGATGCAATTGCAAATGAACTGGGAGTAAAAGCAAAGCAATTCCAGAATGCATGGGACAGCCTTGTCCCGTCTCTTGAGAGGGGGGATTTTGACATTGCCATGAACGGCATTGAAATAACCTCTGAAAGAGAAAAAACAATTTCATTTTCTATCCCATATTATATCTATACAGAACAATTAGTTGTAAAAACTGAAGATATACGAATCAAGGGAATAAATAATCTTAAAGGGATGAAAGTAGGAACTCTTTCCGGTACAGTAGCTCAGGATATGCTTACAAAAATGGGGGGCGTTGAGGTAAAAATATATCCGGGGCAGGTACAGCCTTATGAAGACCTTGCGCTTGGAAGAATTGATGCTGTGCTTTTGGACTTGCCAATCGCCAGTTTCTATGCAAAACCCAATCCGAAATTAAAATATGCAGGGTCACCTGTTGGGAAAGGATTTTACGGGATCGCAATAAGAAAAGAAGATGTGGATCTTAAAATAGCAATTGATGGAATAATAGAAAAACTTATTAAAACTGGAAAACTGAAAAGAATTTATGAAAAATGGAGTATGTGGAATGAAATACAGGAGGGATTATTTGAACCTCTCGCTTTATCAAAAAATGATAAAGACCATGTCGAGCTGAGTGATTCAAAAAAAACCCCTGT
>JACQWU010000042.1:3183-6574 GCA_016209155.1 Candidatus Desantisiibacteriota bacterium
CAAAAAAAACCCCTGTATATAGTTTCCTTCCGGCACTTATAAAAGGTGCTGGAATAACCATTGCGATATCTGTTGTGTCTATGTGCTTTGCAATAATTTTTGGACTTGTACTTAGTATATCAAAGCTTTACGGACCGTCATTTGCAAAATTTTTCGCTTCAGCATATATAGAGGTTTACAGGGGCACTCCTTTACTTATTCAGCTTTATATTCTTTATTATGGTCTGCCAAACATTGGAATAACTTTAAGTCCTGTTACGGCTGCGATTGCCGGTCTTGGGATGAATTATGCCGCTTATGAAGCAGAAATTTATAGAGCCGGAATAGAGGCAATTCCAGGAGGGCAGATGGAAGCTGCTCTTGCTCTTGGCATGTCTAAACACCTTATCATAAGGAGGATAATTCTGCCTCAGGCTGTAAAAATAGCCATCCCTCCGATTACAAATGATTTTATAGCCTTATTTAAAGACTCATCACTTGTGTCAATTATAGCAATGGTTGAGCTGACTAAAACTTATAACATTCTCGCCGCATCAACCTTGAGATTTTTTGAATTAGGGCTTATTGTTGCAATTCTTTATTTTTGTATGAGCTATCCGCTTTCAATATTAGCACGAAAATTGGAAGAGAGGTTAAAATATAAAAGATGATAAAAATCAGAAATTTGCACAAAAATTTTGGCAATCACCTTCTTTTCAGAGGAATTGATCTTAATGTTTCAAAAGGAGAAGTGGTTGTGATTATTGGACCTTCAGGAAGCGGCAAAAGCACATTCCTGCGTTGTATAAATGGACTTGAAACTTTTAGTGAAGGAGAAATAATCGTAGATAACATTGAACTCCATGCGATAAACCGCAAAAAAATTTTCAAACCGGACATGGAAAAAATTAAAAAAATCAGACTTAAAATCGGCATGGTTTTTCAGCAGTTCAATCTTTTCCCTCACATGACAGTGCTTGAAAATATTATTGAAGCACCTGTCATGGTATCCTTGTGTTATCCCGGAACTTTATCAGGCGGTGAACAGCAGAGAGTAGCCATAGCGCGGGCTCTTGCCATGAATCCGGAGGTTATGCTGTTCGACGAACCAACTTCATCTCTTGACCCTGAAATGGTCGGAGAGGTTCTGTCTGTTATAAAAAATTTAGTCGATGACGGAATGACCACATTGATTTCCACGCACGAAATGAAGTTTGCTCGGGAGGTGGCTGATAGAGTAGTAATTTTTGCAGACGGGGATATTATAGAAACAGGTACTCCGGAAGAAATATTTACAAACCCAAAACAGGAAAGGACAAAAACATTTTTAAGCAGAATACTTAAAAGAGTATAATTTATAATTTCATTTAAATCTATATTAGACATACTTTATCTGAAAGTGCCATGAATTGGCACCAAATAAATAGTGAAAAATTCCTATCCGAAACAAAAGATAGGGGCTATCCAAAAAGTAAAATTTTTGTAATTGAAAGTGGAGAGAAGCAATATAAATCCTTTATTTTGCAAGAGATTGCTTCTTCGTTTCACTCCTCGCAATGACTTTTTATACAGCTCCTTCTTTATTACCAAAAATAATACTTTGTGGCAGGCCACAGGGTTCTTCAGAATTTATCTTATAAAATTATATCGGGGGGGATATACAGATGAAAAAAAATACAATTTTAATCCTATTAGTTTTTTTTATATTTCTATATGGTTGTCAATCACCAAATAAAGAAATTTCTCCAAATAATATTGAAACTAAAGTATGGGAAAAAGATTTTATTATTGCTCTTATTCCCGAGCAGGATATTTTCACTCAAAAAAAGCGTTATGAACCAATCTGCAGATATCTAAGTAAAAAACTTGGTTATAATGTTAAAACTAATGTGCTTGAAAGTTATAATGCTATTTACGAAAATATGAGAGAAAAAAAAATAGATGCAGGATTTTTCGGAAGTTTTAATTATACTTTAGCCCGCTCAAAACTAAATGTAATTCCACTTGTTCGTCCATTATGGAAAAATGGAACATCTACATATACAGGGTTTATATTTACACGAAAAGACAGCGGTATAGGTTTGGATATTAATAAATGGAAAGGTACCACACTGGCGCTGGTGCATCAGCACACAACAGCCGGATATTTTTTCCCTCGCTGGTATCTGGCAAAATATGGTATAAACAATATTGAAACATTTTTTAAAAAAATTATTTATACAGGGAGCCATGATACTGCAATTTTATCAGTATTTAATCATGAAGCTGATATTGGCGCGGCTAAAAATCAAATTTATGAAATAATGATATCCAAAAATCCTAAAATGGCTGAAAGTCTTACAGTTCTTGCGGAATCCCGCGCTGTACCTGACAACGGAATTGCTGTACGGGAAGATATCCCTGAGAAATTGAGAGAAAAGATAAAAAATATATTGCTTAATATGGATCAAAATACCGAAGGGAAAACAATTTTGCATGAATTTGGAGCGGTAAAATTTATTGAGAATAAGGATATTGATTATAATCCTGTTAGAGAAATGATTGAACCTTTAAATATTGATTTAAAAACATATGATGTCGGAGATTATAAACATCAATATGCCGGAGAATTAAAATAATGAAGAATAAAATTTTATATAATATATCTTTATTATGCCTTGTACTTATTTTAGTGAGCTTCATTCGCTTCTATTTACTGCAAAAGCAGGGAATTCTTGAAGATTCTTTAATTCAGCAGTCAGAAATACGAGGCTATATTGATACAATGATTTTAAGTATGAATACTTCGCAATTTGTCGTCTATGTGCGGCAAACTGATAATAAAATAGATAACGATAAAATAATCGATGCAATTAATACATTTGAAGATACTTTATTAAAATTAATAAATAAATATAAATTTGAAATTGATAGAAATGATTGTATGACCTGCCATGTTTCAATTAACGAAAAAATGACCCGGGTTGATAATTCACTAAATACAATTATTTCTCTTCTTAATGAATACAAAATTAATGTATCCTTAATGTTTACAACAAGAGATAAAGAATCAAAAGAAAAAGTAATAAAAAAGATTGGAGAAGCCGGCAGCGGGATTGTTTCTGAGATAAATAGAATAAATCATATTTCTTCAAAAATGATGAATGCCATTGATGAAAAAATTAAGAAAGATTATTTTTTAAATAAAAAAATAGTTTTAGTAACTCTTACTGCCGGAATAATTATAACTTTATTTATTTTGATTTATTTATTAATTTATTTAAATAAAGATATTAACCGGTTTAAACAGCAAATAGACATTGTTATTAATAATAATTATGAAAAAAAATTGGAATCTGCTAAATTTGATGTTGAACTGCTTCCTATTGTAAATGCAAGTAATAAATTGATAGAGGAAATTAATTACCGGGAG
>JACQWU010000042.1:6601-9416 GCA_016209155.1 Candidatus Desantisiibacteriota bacterium
ATTTGAAAACCTGAAACAAAATTTAGAATATAAAGTACAGCAAAGAACAAAAGAATTAAATGAGGCTAACCGCGAAATGATTACAAATCAGCTAAATAAAGATAAACTTTATAATGAATTACAGATAAAAACAAACGAACTGGTTGAAAATAATAAACGATTACAGGAATTAGATAAAATGAAATCTGAATTTGTGCATATGGTGAATCATGAATTGCGCTCTCCTATGGTAACAATTAAAGGTTATACAGAACTTTTACTGAATAATAAAAATGGCGAGCTTCCGGATCAGGCAGTTCAAAAGTTAGCTGTTATGCAGCGCAGTATAAACAGACTTAATAATATTATTGAAAATATACGAGCTTTAACAATAATAGACAGTGATAGGAAAAAAATACGCATTTCTAAAATAAATGCAATTAAAGTCATAAATGATGTTTATAATGATATGTTAATATTGACAGGCAAGCGCAGACAAAATTTGAAGTTAGACATACAAAATCAGTATCCTTCTATTTTATATAATGAAGAACAATTATATCAGTGTTTAGCAAATCTTATAACAAACAGTATCCGTTATTCACCTGATGGCAGTGATATCATAATTGGAGCTTTATGTAATGAGAATGAGAAAGAAATTATTTTTTATGTCAAAGATACTGGAATGGGAATTGAAGAAAAAGAATTTAAAAATATATTTCTGCCTTTTTACGAAATTAAAAATATTAAGGAACACCACAGCGGCACAATTGAATTCAATTCGGCAGGAACAGGTCTTGGGCTTACTATCGTTAAAAAAATTGTGGAATCTTATAATGGAAGGGTATGGGTTGAAAGTCCGGGATTATGGAAAGGAAGCACTTTTTATTTTACTGTACCTTTTGATAAATTAGAAAAAGGATATTAATTATGTCACTTTTTAGTGTTAGTTCTGCAAAAGAACAATATTTAAAAAAGCGGATGGAAGAGCTTGGTATTTTTGAAAAGGATATAGTTGAAAAATTTATCCGTTCACAGGGAAAAGGCGGACAAAATGTAAATAAAACCTCAACATGTGTTCATCTTGAGCACATTCCTACCGGAATTAAGGTAAAAATGCAAAGGGAGCGTGTTCAGAGTCTGAACAGGTTTCTGGCAAGACGTCTTTTGATAGAAAAAATTGAAAATAATTTTTTCAAGGAAAAAAGCGAAAAACAACAGTTAATTGAAAAAATAAGACGGCAAAAACGGAAAAAATCAAAAAGAGCCAAAGAGAAAATATTAAGAGATAAAAAAATACAATCAATAAAGAAAGAATCACGCAAAACTGTTTCTTCAAATGATGGAGATTAAACCACAGGCACAGAGACACAGAGAATATTATATTATTGTTATAAAGAAAAACATTCAGTGCCTCCGTGTTTCTGTGGTAAAATAAGGTTCGTTGCAGTGATAGTAAGGCAGAGAAATAGTTACTTTTGTATATTTTCCATATTCGCTTTCAATATTTATTTTACCTTTATGCGCTTCTATCATTTTTTTTGCTATATAAAGTCCAAGTCCAGTTCCTTTTATTTTTTTTACATTTTGGAAACGTTTATATTTTATAAATAAATTTTTCATTTCTTCTTCAGGAATACCTATACCTTCATCAGCTACAATTACATTTATAAAATCTATATTTTTTTTTATTTCAATATAAATACTCTGGCCGGAAATAGGTTTTGAATATTTGATTGCATTAGAGAGAATATTGTAAAAGATTCGTTCAATATGCGTTTTATCCGCAAGTATCTCAGGTATATTTTCTTCAAATGAAGTTTTAATTTGAATATGATTATTTGAAGCCTGGCTTTGTATATCTTTAATAACATCAAAAAGTATTTTTTTGATATTCATATTTTTAAGATTCAGTTCAAAATTATCAGTTTCCATACGATTTATCAATAAATAATTTTCTATAAGATTGAGCATTTTATATCCATTAGATTGAATTCGTCGAAAAGCATTTTTAAGATTTTCATCCGAGGTTATTTTTTTATCGTTGATATATAAAGTGGCAAAACCCAATATTGAAGTCAGCGGTGATTTCAAATCATGAGTAATCATGGATATAAAATCATTTTTCATCTGCTGAATTTCTTTAATTTTAGTTATATCGCGAAAAGTTTCAATAGCACCGGTTATTTTATTGTTTTTATCTTTAAAGATAATAGCATCCTTAATAATTGGAATTTTTTCGTTATTTTTATTTATTATATTAGTTTCCCTGACAATTCTGCATGCATTATTTTCTGTTTTGCCGGTTAAAATAAATTCACAATTTATCTTGCATTCAGGGCATTTTAATATATCAACACATGTACTACCTATAGCTTCTTCCCGTTTATATCCGGTGATATTTTCTGCCTCATGATTGAAATAAACTATTTTCTGCTCCAGATTTACGGTAAATAATCCTTCTCCTATCGTCTGTATAATATTTTCCAGTTCTTTTGTACGTTCTTGAACTTTTTCTTCCAGTTTCACCGTCAGGTCCTGCAATTCAATATTTTTCTTTATTAAATTTTCCTCATTTTCTTTGATTTTTTCATTTCTTTTTTTTATTAAATTACTCATATGATTAAAGGATTCAGTCAAAAATCCAAATTCATCTCTGTTAAAGACAGGAATGCTATAACTAAAATTTCCCCTGCTAAGCTCTTTTACCCCTACCATAAGGAAATTTATTTTTTCCCTCAGCAGTTCCATGGCCACCTCCTTGCCTACCCGCCCGGCCCCGCATAGGACCACATGGTTTTCAAGTTTGGAAATCTTCTTCATCATCCTCCTCCTC
>JACQWU010000043.1 GCA_016209155.1 Candidatus Desantisiibacteriota bacterium
TTATTATCGGTAAGTTGTTATTATTATTTATTTATTTTTTAAGTGGTGTGAACGGTTACGTTTTTTTAAACCTGCCATGGCTTCCTGGCTTTCTTGTTTTATCGAGTGGCGGAATTTCTTTTTCACCCTCTTTTAAAATAATTCGATATTCTTTTTTATATTTTTTGATTTCATCTGACGATAATATTCCACCAGCGTCATTCACGGCTATGTTCATATCTTTAAGCAATTCTTTCATTTGTTTTGCCCATGATTGCCCATCTTGTTCCCATGATCTTTCCAATTCCCGCAGATGATGTGCATTACATAACGAATGCAAACATTCATATTTGTAGTAGGGCTTCCAATGATCATGGCATAATGTGCCTTTATATTTTGGTAATATCCCCATTTCATCCATTGCTTCACTTCCTCTTCTTTTATGAGGATAAAAATATGTCCATAAATCGTTTGATAAGCTGTGCAGCCAGTACTGGTCTCCATTGGAATTTATCCCTGTTTCATCTCCGTGAAGAACCGATGATTCCAAAAGTTTCCTTTTTGCTATTTCTTCAAATAGCTCCAATAAATCGTATGCCTCTTTATTAAAATTGCATATCGATCCGGCGCTGACAGGAATCCCTTTATCTTGAAAATCTTCTTCAATCCGATTGTAGGGAATCAATTGATACTGAGACAGATTAACCGCATTAGCTTTCAATTTTATTCCATATTGAACAGGACGAGTAACATTCTCCGGAAACATGGCTGTGAACCGCTTCCCATCTTCACTTTCTAAAATTTGAGCTTGATATTCTGTTACATGCCGTCTAATATTGATATCAATAATTTGCCTCGATTCATAACCAACTTCCTTGTATTCTCCATGCGGAATAGTTCTTTTATCAACTATCAGTGGAATTACTTCATCTGGATTATCAACTTTTTTTAACGTTGTTCCATTATGTCCTTTTTGCCCGCCTGGTTTCTTTTCCCCCTTTACCTTTTGCTGCCGTTCTCTGTTTCGATCTGTCGATGGGGGTTTGCTGCTGTTACGGCTGTTAAGATTTAATCGATTAACAAGTAATGTTACAACCATAACCAACAATTCAATTATAGATTTAACAGATGGGTTTATATCTTTTTCTTATTTGAGAAATTTTTCTACTTTCTCAATTGTTGTTTTGATATTTATATTTTCTATTTTCAAGTAACTACCCCGGGGAAAAGCTCTGTTCTTTTATTTATAAATATCGTAACACGGGTTTTTAAACTTGAATTTTATTCAAGGGTATTCCTTCATTTTTTTTATTTTTTGCTGAATAGTTACTAAAAAACAAAAATATGATGAATTTTTTTTGTAAGTTAATCTCTTTTTTTATATGATATTCATACGTATGAACTCTCTTATTGGTGGGTCAATTTATGTGAGCATTAGCGGGTCAATTTAACTAAGCGCTATAGCCCTAAAGCTTTAAATTTATTTTTTTTAATTTGAACAGATGTTTGTAGTGATTCGACTTTTGTAGTGACTCCGAATTTTGATTATATTATGAAACTGTATAAAGATAAAGAATTCAAGTAGGTATATAAAAGGTTTCAGAGGTTTAATGAAATCTTCTTTACAGCAAGGATAAATCATGTTATTATTTCCTTACTATGAAGAAAGAAATGCTAAAGCAAATAATAAGAGATTTTCATCTTGCAACACCGTCGAACCTGTTCGAGCGGGATTTGAATGTTCCATTGTCTTCCGGCAAAATTGTTTCAATTATCGGTGTTAGAAGAAGCGGAAAGACCTCTGTTATTTTAAATTTAATTGAAAAACTGATAAAAAATGGAATAAATAAGCAAAAAATATTATATCTAAATTTTGAGGATGAAAGATTAGATTTAGAAACGGGAGAACTTGATTTAATTTTACAAGCCTTCAGGGAACTTTCTCCTGATTTAAATCTTAAGGAATGCTATTTATTTTTTGATGAAATACAAAATATTGAGAACTGGGAAAAATTTGTAAGAAGGGTATATGATTCGGGAACAAAAAATATATTTATTACAGGTTCTAATTCAAAATTTTTAAGCAGTGATATTGCAACCAGCCTTAGGGGACGGGCGTTGAGCTATGAAGTTTTTCCGCTTTCTTTTAAAGAATATCTTAATTTTAATAAAGTAGTGGTTGATCTTTACAGTTCAAAGTCGGTTGCTAAAATTAATAACTATCTTATCAAATATCTGAATAATGGAGGATTCCCCGAGGTTGTCAGCTATGAAGATAGTTTGCGCGAGAAAACAGTGATCTTGTGGAGCGATATGAAATAAAACATACTGCTGTTTTGAAATATTTCATAAAGAGGATACTTGCCTCGTCAACTAAACAGCTGTCGGTAAATACTATTTATAATGAAATAAAATCTTCCGGATTTAAAATAGGGAAAAATCAACTTTATGAATACCTTGACGCGTGTCAAAATATTTATATGGCATTTATTTTGAAAAAATACAGCTATAAACTGGTCAGCCGTGAGCTTGGTGAACGCAAAGTCTACTCCATAGATAACGGTTTGTTAAATGCTGTGAATTTTAAATTTTCTAACGATTCAGGTAAAGCAATGGAACAGTTAGTTTTTCTTGAATTAAAGAGAAGAGGGAAAGAAATTTATTTTTACAAGGAAAATTATAAATGTGATTTTATCATAAAAGAAGGCAATTCCATAAGAGAGATAATACAGGTTTCCGAATCTCTATCAGAAGAGAAAACAAAAAAAAGGGAAATAAAAGGTATTATTGATGCTTGCAAAGAATTTAAGCTGGAAGAAAGTATTATAATCACAAAAGAAGAAATGCCGGATATTGAAGTTGAAAAAATAAAAATACGAATGGTTCCTTTATATAAATGGCTGTTGTTAGGGTTAGATAGTTGACGTTGGTTTTTACGGTGCATAAATATTAACAAATTTTGTTGATAATATTTACTTAAAAAATGCCAAGACAACAAGCACGATTAGATATTCCATGTGCCTTACAAATAGATGGACGACGGACGACCGCTTCGCTGGGACGAAGGACGCTTTATGAAACATACTAAGTTCATAGATGATAGTAAAAGTGGCAACGTTTTAATTAATGAAAAATTTTATTATTACTGCAATATTATTGTTGTTATGTTATAATTTATGTGATTTAGATAATAGATTTTATTAAAAGGTAAATCCCATAAATATGAATGTTAATCTATTAGAATTTATAAAACTTTGCGTTAAAGAACAAAAAACATATTGGACTTATCATGTAAATATGAGATTAAAAGGACGAAGTATATCACGGGAAGCAATTTTATCTTCAGTGAATACTTATGAGATAATAGAGAATTATCCTGTAGATAAATATTTACCAAGTTGTCTTGTTTATGCAAAATATCAAGGAGAAATAATTCATATCCATATAGCTATTGATTTAGAAAATGATAATATAAGAATAATTACAAGTTATAAACCTACATTAGATAAATGGAAAGAAGATTTTAAAACAAGGAGAAAACCATGAGGTGCCAAAATTGTGGTTGTGAACTAGAGAAAAAAATTACTGATTTACCATTCAAAATTACACATGATTCTATTATTATTATTAAAAAACTACCAGTATTACAATGTCAAAATTGTAATGAATATTTAATTGAAGATCCTGTGATGAAAAAAGTTGAAAATATTTTATGTAAAGTTGATAAAACAGCTGAACTTGAAATTTTAAGTTATGCTGCTGTTTAACCAGCGAAGGACGCGCTAGTCAAGAAGGGTATAATGCAAGGAATAAACGAACAGATTTTGCGGTAATATATAAAAGTAAGAGAGTTTTTGGTTGTGATAATTTAAAAGATTGGCACTATCATCCGTTTGAAGAACCGGATAAACATATATTTTGTAACAAACCTTCCTTAGAAAAAATATTTTCAGACATTAATGATGTTTCCCAAAGGTTAAACATTTAAAGTTGTATTCTCCTCAATAACAAACACTCAATACAATAAACCACTTCGCTGGGACGAGGGACGAGTTGGGAAATTCATGACTCTTGACTGATAGCTCATGGTATGGATGAGAGATGCGATGGACGAAAGGGACTTTTGCTGCTTGAATATAAAGGAATTGCTGATAAAAAAAAATAAGTTATTTGATTTTACAGTTGTTTTTATGTTATTATTCAATTTAATTAAATTGTATTCGTTAACAGTGATTGGAATTGAGAATATCAAAAATAAGTGAAATATTTGCTAAAAATTTGATATAATAATGTAAAAGCAAGAATAAGCAATATAAAAGGCCAAAATCTAGGATATAGGATAAGAGTTTTTTTAGTTCAAGATGGAGAATATAATTATGAAAACTGCAGAATATACTGGTACTATTTTATCGGATGGACATATAGATATACCCAAAAATATAAGGAAAGAATTAAAGTTACAAAAGAATTCAATGGTTAGGGTAACTCTTGTAAAAGAAGAAGATAATAAACTTCCAGATGATTTTTTAAAACTTTTTGGAACATGGGAGGATGAACGAGGAGCGGATGAGATAATCAGGGAAATTTATGGAATGCGAATATCTTCAAGAAGAGAAATAAAATTATGAAATATCTTTTAGATACAGATACTATGATATATTACTTGAAGGGGGAAGAATCGGTAAAACAGAAAATTCTCATGATAGGTTTGGAAAATATCTCTATTTCTATTATTACGTTATTTGAACTATATTATGGTGCCTATAACTCCAAAAAGATTGATGAAAATATTCAAAGAATAGATAAAATTAAGGAGATTATTTTAGTCTTTGGTATTGATAGTTCAATATTTCATCACTTCGGCAAAATAAAGTCTTCATTAAGAAAAACCGGTAAAATAATAGGAGATTTTGATTTAATAATAGGGATAACGGTCTTGTCTAAAAATATGATATTAGTTACTAATAATATAGAGCATTTTAGCCGCATTGAAGGGATAGTTATCGAAAATTGGTATAAAGATGAAAACAACAATATATCATAAGTGCTGAGTAATATCAGACCACCTGATCTCTATGAAATTGTGATGGACCCCAATTCAATATTTTTATGCAAACATAACCTGAACAAGTCGGAATAAAAGATAGGAGCTCTTTGTCCCGTCTCACATTATTTTAACTAAAAATCTCAAATTAAATTGAATATCAAATTATTTTAACAATAGTAACAACAATGGCAGAGCGGAAAAAAATCCGTTCTGCCATTTTTCTGTTTTATATAGTCTCAGTAAAAGCGATTCTAACATGTTCCGGTGATACGACATTGCATTTTTTACTTGCCGCAGCAATAAGTGCACCTCTCGCTACTATGTTTGTTTTCCGGAGTAGTCCTCTTGTTCCTTGATGTATAGCCAGAATAGCTTCATCAGAAAATAGCTGCTGTTTTATTCCTGCAATTTCAAGATGGTGTTTTATGTATTCTCCGGTGTCTTTAAATTTAATCCCATCAAGATGACTTCTGGAGACAACCCTTGATGCTAATGAACGGGATTTGTCATACATAAGTTTGTCTATTAAATTATTCTGTCCTACAAGAATAATCGGCATTATCGCCTTGGAATCCATTTCAAACTGCCCTATAGTATGCAGCTGTGAAAATATCTCCAGACGTATAAGATGTGCTTCATCTATTATGAGTACCGGAACTTGTTTTTTATTATCTATTTCCAATATTATTTTTCTTATGGTATTCATAATCGATGTCTGTGAAAGAGAATTATTTTCAACATTTAAGGCAAGACATATTTGTTTTAATACTTCGAGTATTGATCCTGTGTTTGCTGTTACCTCTATTATCCTGTACTGAGAAGGATGAAGCTTGGAGAGCGCATATCTTAATGCGGTTGATTTTCCAGCCCCGACATCACCTGTTATTACTGAGACAGCACCACATCCGACAGAATAGAGAACTCTCTCTGCTATACCAATAACCCCAGGTGTATTTAATATTTGATCAATTTTTAAATCATGCGGGAATGGTTCATTTTTGAAACCAAAAAATATTTTGTAGTTTGCTATCATCTTAATCTCTCCTTTCAAATAACTTTCCGCTTTTGTAGTAAGTCTCATCTATAGTGTTATCCGGTATTACCGCAATTGACATTTACATTCACAGTAATAAGTATGCCATATGATTTATTCTGATAAAATATCTCTACTCTATGAGGATCAGATGCGTGGTAATGCAATGTGACTGTTTTGCCAATAAGCTCTATAGCGCTTAACTAAATTGACCCATTTATACTCAGATAAATTGATCCGTAGGTTTACAGCATATTAAACAAAGATGGCGGTAAAATTCATATTAAAATAATATAAACATGCTATGGCTGGAGAAATGTTTAGTTTTGGATTAACTTTGGTCGTAGGCTTACACATTTATTTAAATTAAAAACGTGGCTGTTTTCAGTTAAACGATCAATCAATGCTGCGGTCAGATGTTCGTTCTTTAAAAATGAAGTCCATTGTTGAAAAACAAGGTTTGTAGTAAAGAGCGTGCTCTTTTGTTTATGTCTTTTATGCATAAGAGTAAAAAACAGACCGACTTGAATCGGCTCTATTTCTATATATCCCAGCTCGTCAATTAACAAACAATCATAAGAAGCAAATCTATTAATCACTTCTTTTTCCGAATGATCTGCAACTGACTTGTATAACAGTTCGATTAATTCGGGAAATGAAATAAATCGTCCATTGTATCCGCGATCTATTGCTTGAATAAGAAAAGCTGTTGCTAACCCGGTTTTGCCGGTTCCTGTTGCACCAATCCATGTAATGTTTTGTTTTTTTAAAATATAATCAAAAGAGTCATATACATTCATGATTTTCTTTTTGTTCAGTTGTGGTTGTTTCTGAAATGGAAATGTTTCCATAACAAGTTTTTCAGGGATTTGAGCCCGGCTAAGCCTTAGTTTCATAGAGTTTTCTTTTTTTATTTTGTATTCTTCTTCAATAATATATTTCAGAAGTTTGACATTGGAGAAGTCTTCCTGTCGAGCGGTTTCCAGATAGCGATCCCAATTGTTTAATAATCCTCGGAGCCGAATATATTTAAGCATCTCTTCGAGTTCTTTATCCATTTTTTTCCTCCTCTTCGCATAGTTTGTCATATATTGATAAATCCACTTTTTCGCTTTCGCACCCTTCCATGTAGGATTCTCGATTTTGAAATTGGTCATCAATTAAAGCTATTGGAATTTTGTAATTGCCGTTTGTCATTTGTAATATGGCTATTCGCTCAATTGTTGCTATATCTGTAATTCGATATTTTAATGCTCGTTTGATAGTTGTAATAAATAATGGCAATGCGATTTTTTGATACAAATTGAAGAGTTCTCTAATAAATCGATGTTTGTTTGTGCCTTCTGTTTTAACTGCAAAGTTTAGATATGCTTCTACTTCTTCTCCTGCTTTTCGTAGTTTCTGTTCTTCTTCTTGTGTTGGTTTTTTCCGATCATGAGGCATATGTTTTGGTCTTGGCATTCCGTCCGGACTGATGATTTCATTTCTAACACCATCTGCCGGGAATTTATACTCAACCAGCAATTTTCTTTGACAATAAATTTTTAAAGTTTGACTGTATTGTATTATTGTTATGTCTTCACGTTTTGTTCCGGGAACCCAATAATAATTAGCATCAAATGCTGTATATCCATATTGATCTGTTCCTCTCTTGAGAATCAAATTTACTGTTGCCCACTGAAAAGCTTGATTATTTAAATCTTCCAGATTTTCAAATTTACGGCCGGGGAAAAAATTTGTCTCTACTGTATAAAAACTTCTTTCATTGCCAGCCTTACGATTTGGGTGGCCTACTTCATGACAAGCAAATTTAAATCCAAACTGTTTAGCAAATTGTTCCATTTCAGGGACTATTAATGCGTTTTTACCTGTTCCCCGCAGACGTGCAAGGTTTGTGTTGTCTATGATACAAACACGGGCACTGTATCCAAAAAAAATAAGTGCTTCATGAAAAAAACATTTCATTTTAAAACGGTCAAATGTACGGTAAAATTTCAAATAACGTATTTTTGAGTATCGTAAATATAAAATACTGCCCACAACTCTAACTTGTTTATCGCCAATTTTTATGGTGTATGGTGAAATATCTTGTTGCATTTCTATTCCAGGCTCGTCCGGTACTCTATCACATCTATTTTCTTGACATTGACCAAGTCCAAGCTCCTGAATCATTCGGGTTAATGTAGAATATCCGACATGTGTGCCTTCTTCTTCAAGCTTTTCATGAATCCGCTCTACCCAGCCATCACATTCGGAATAAAGCCGTTTTAAAATTTCAGTATCAATTTTTATTTTATCATTTCTTACTGTTTCAGGAACAACACCTTTTTGTTTGATAATGGTTCGTACAGTATTACGACTTATTTTTAATCTATTACTAATCTCACGAACTCCCATTCCTTCTTCATGCAAAGAAAATATTACTTTACGCTTTTCCGGATTTATCATATATCGCCCTCACTGCTTTTGAAAAAATATCAATTTGTCTTAATATCCCTCCGGCAAGTATATTTGCCTGAGCAAAATAAGAATTATTTCCTAACTTTGGAATATTGCTTTTATAGGTTACTTTCTGCATATATTTCTGTGTTATCTCCAGATCTTTTAGCATTCCTTGTTCAAATTCATTGCAGTTGTTTGAATTTTGAGCTTCATCTTTAAGACAGCTTAACCCCCAACCTATATTACCGCTTTTGATTTGTGCTCGAAATTCTTCTGTGCCTCTGAAATATCCATGGGCAAGACGTTCTATCTCACGGATGCTTAATTTCTTCCCTGCAACGAATTTTACAAATTCATCAATTTCATCTTTGGTTGCAAAGTTCATACGTATGAACTGGCGCAAGGTGTACATATAGGAATATACAGGAAATTTACCGCTAAATATTTTCTCACGCATACATTCACTCATCTCATCGATTATTCCTATCCGCATACTTACCCATGATTTACTCCTCTCCAGTTTCTCGCTTATTTCCGCTATGCACATTTTATGTATTTTTTTTAAATCATCTATCAATTTTGCTTGTTCTAAAATACTAAGACTTTTGCTGTTGGATATCCGCAGCAACTCGATAATTCCCATAACTTCATCCGTCCCAAGTGAAATATATGGAAGTATCCGTATTCCGAGTTTTTGCGCACAACGGTATCTTTTAAACCCATTTAACAAA
>JACQWU010000044.1 GCA_016209155.1 Candidatus Desantisiibacteriota bacterium
CATTCATTACTCTTTTATTACTATTATGGAGATTGAAAGCTAATTTTTTTAAAATAAATTGTTTTTTTTCAGCAGAGTACTTATTTTTTATTTTCTTTTGTTTATCCCTTTTACTGAGCAATACTTCAATACAACGTTCATATAATGCCGCTCTTTTTTGAGGTAATTCTTTATCTTCTTCATATATAATTGCAATTATAGAAATCATTAATGGATTGTGGGCAAGTGCTTTTATTTGTTCGTTTTCTTTAATACAATCAAACATTGATTTTGCTTTTTGAATATCAGTTTTGCCAAACCAGTTGTATATGAATTTTTCTATCTGTTCATCATTAAATTCCATTAGTTCCAATTTTGTAAAACTGTTAAGCTCATCATGATAACCAGCTATCCTTGATGTAACAATAAATTTATTTTTATGATATTTTTTTGAGAATTCCTGAATTAATAAAACAACTTTATCCAGGTTTTCCTTTGTTGCAAGTTCATCAAATCCATCAAGGAGTAAAACACATTTTCCTTCTTGCAAATCTTTTTCGATAAAATCTTTTGCATCTTGAAAATCATATTTTTCAAACACTTCATTAATATATTCTTCCAAATTTTTTCCACTACCCAACAATTGCCGCAAAATAATTAATATAGGGACAAAAACTCTTTCTTGATTTTCAAGATTTTCTTTGCAAAATTTAAGAGCAAAATGTTTTAATAATGTACTCTTACCTGAACCCGGAACACCTACAATTACAAGCCTATTTATCTCTTTAAACGCTTTACCAGAATCAAAAATTCGTTCTCTTTCTATAAATTTTGTTATCCCATTATCTTCAGATGTTTCTTGTTCATTTTTAGTAAAAAATTCATTTTCTTGTATCTTTTCTTTTACTTTTAAAGAAACATAAATATCTTCTAACGAAATCGGCTCTTTTTGCCCAATTGCAGAAACATCGTTAATTTTTTCAAAATCTTTTCTCATTGCATTAAAATATCGTTTAAAATTATCATATTCCTCCCAGAATACAGAAGGCATATGTTTATCAAGCAATTCAACAACTTTTACCCCAGTAATAAATGATACTGGTTTATGTATACTACCATTTAAACTTGCTGAAATATTTTCTCTGGCATTTTCTTTTATATCCCCAGATGTAAGAACAATAATTTCGTCAATTTGTTTTTCTTTATTATTATCCAATAAATCTGTAAATGGTTTCCCAAAACCTCTTGCTATCTGATTAAAAATTTTATCTGCAATTTCTGTATCAATAGCTCCTTTTTTCACCTGAACACCAACATATTTTTTATTACCATATTCATCTGTTTTAGAATAAATTACATCTTTGCCATACTCTAAAACTCCATGATTATATTTTAGGTTTTCAAACCCCATCTCCTTGTATAAAGGGATAAGAAATTTTTTAGTAAAATCTTTTTCACTATATTTTAGTATCATTTCCAATTTTTGTTCTGTATTCATAAGAGTCCTTTACTATATTTCTTCCATTAACCGCGCAACCTGCTCAGGAGATGGAAGTTCTTTTTTAAGGTTCCCTGTAAGTTGTGTGGTTATTTTATAAGTTGCCACACCTATTGGTTTTTTCGATACTTTTAATGCGTATTCCACAATCGTACGATCTTTATCTTTGCAAAGAATAATACCTATGGATGGATTTTCATCTTTCATTTTTACAAGATCATCTAATGCAGCAAGATAAAATTGCATTTTACCTGCATGCTCTGGTTTGAATTCATCAATTTTTAATTCAATGGCAACAAGACATTTTAATCGCCTATGATAAAGTAAAATATCAATAAAGAATTCTTTACCATTAATCTCAAGTCGAAATTGATTACCTACAAATGTAAAAACCCCTCCCATTTCGATTAAAAAATGATTAATTTTAGATATCATTGCACGCTCTAATTCAAGCTCGCTGTGTTCTTCACCAAGTTCAAGAAAGTCAAATGTGTATTCATCTTTTACTGCAAGCTTTGCTTGATTTTTAATTTTTTCCGGTAATACTTTATCAAAATTAGTTTGATTTAATAAAGTTTTTTCGTAAGTTTTATTTTCGATTTGATGTATAAGAACATTTTTTGTCCAGCCAAATTTTCGTGTCATGCGGATATAAAATTCACGTTCGAGATCATCTTTACAACGCCCCATAATAATAAGATGTTTTGTCCAGCTAATTTCTCCAACCAATGGTTGGAGTTTTTCGTTTTTACTATATTCAATATAAAATTGACGCATATACCATAAATTTTGGACAGAAAATCCCTGCATACCAATGAATTCATTTTGTAAATCATTTGCCAATCGTTCAATAACAGCCTTTCCCCATCCTTCATCTTTTTGGCGGGCAACAATCATCTTACCAATATCCCAGTATAATTTAATAAGTTCTTTATTAACAGTTTTTAAAGCATCATATTGAGCACGACGGATTCTTTCTTTTATTTCACTCACAAATTTGATATATTTATTTTGTATTATTTTTTTTAATTAAAGTTCAAGCGACCGGTCTTTTTTAGTGCGGAAACTCTGCCATTCGTTTTCAAAAATAAAATCGCCGGTCCAGTGTTCTCCTATTTCTCCGGTTACTTCATTTTTCATCCGGACAATTTCCCGCCGGTTTTCAAAGTCGAAGTCAACTGACCAATAATCAATCCAGTCAGACCATTTTTTAGTCAGCACTTCTTTTGTTACAATACCATCTTTGTCTTTTGTAACTTTAATAATCTTCCCGCCTTCAACAACAATTTTATTTTTACCATTCCCAAGAGAGGAAGCAGCATTATCAACCGTATCCTATGAATAATATACAGAAAAATCAATAAGCTCAACAGCAATCTGTTTCTTTTTTACATGAGGTTTAACTTCGATATAGCTTACATCGTGGAACACAATCTGGTTTTTCTCAATCGCGCGTTTATCAAAAACTTCACGCGGAATATATTTAAGAGCAAGGTCTATACCTTTACTTTTTGCTTCTTCCTGAATATTTGGGAAAAGCCCCATTTCAAATTCAAATGCCAGGATATCAACACGACTAATCCGTTTTTCACGGCATTCCAGAATGACTTCTTCAACAAAAAGACGGGTAACCGGAAGATTAACCGGCCCAACCGAAACTACGCGTCCGGCTTTTTTGCCATGGAAACATTTGAAGTTTTCTACTGTTTCAGCTTTGTAGGCTTTGAGAATAAGAGCTATAAAATCTTTTTCTTTTTGTTCAAGCTGTTGCTGTCGTTCTTCCTCGCGCAGGTTCATATTGACCCCGATATAATGCGCGCGCTCATACTTGCCAAGGTTGAGTATTTCAAAAGCGCGGAAGTCTTTGCCATCTTCTTTTAACTGCCGTTGGACACCGATCAAACGCTTGCGGGTAGTGTGAATGGCAAACTTACCAAGATCAGTGCCGATCCACTTACGGCCAAGCTTTTCAGCTACGGCAAGCGTTGTGCCGGAACCACAGAAGAAGTCGGCGATAATATCGTTTTCGTTTGTAGAAATATCAATAACTCTATGAAGGACTTGTTCCGGATTTTCTGTTGGATATCCTGTGGTAAAAGAATAACCTGGGACATCTGTCCAATTTGTATCTAATATTTTCACATTTGTTGGTTGAACAAAATATTCAAGACGATCTATTTTTTCATTATACCTTAACCTGTTTTCTTCAATCATTCTCTCCATGGTTTGCTGACTAAATTTGAAATGTTTACCAGGTGGCGGTGAAAATATTTTCCCAAAAAGATTCCTTTCTCTTGGTCTTCTTTCACCAGCACTATCATCAGTTCTTCTCCAATAACCAGCTCTTTCTTCCTCAAGTAAAGTGTTTATATGCTTAAATTTCGAATCGGCTGATTTAAAATAAATAAAAAAACTATCAGTTGCAGTTGGTAAAGATAAATTGCCTTGATTTGTTACATTTTTTTTTACTCTATTTACAAGAACTTCACTTTGAAAATAATCTTTTCCAAATATTTCATCTAAAATAGCTTTAATATAATGTCCCCAATGATGATCTATCCGCAAAAAAAATATTCCATCATTTGATAACAAATCCTTTATTAAAATTACTCGTTCATAAATCATTTGAATGAATGTATTACCACCATTACCCCAAGTATTTCTATAGGCAAATTCTTCTAACGCTGTTAATTGTTTATTAAATTGATCCTGTCCAATATGCACATCAATTGAGTAATCCAAACCAGCACTAAATGGCGGATCAATATAAATAAGCTTAATCCCGCCCTGCCGTTCAATCTCTTCCCGTATCGGCCCATTTTTAAGACTGGAAAGAATAAGCTTATTATCACCCCATATAAGTTTATTTGACCAGCCCGATTGCTGACGGCCGCGCATATCAAACAGCGTATTATCCCATTCGCTTTTCTTATCAAGCCGCGGTTCATCAACCTGCTCAATAACCTGAAAAGGCAAAACAATATTAGTAACCTCATTAGTCTTGCCATTCCAGATAAGCTCAACTTCCCGCTTATCATCAAAAAGAAGAAACCGGTACTTATCCGGAAGCGGTTTCCCAGATTCAATAAGCTTAAACACTTCTCGCATTTCAGTGTCAGTTAGTTTCATCTATAATATCCCTTTTTCTTTTCTTCACAATCTGACTTCCATTTGCAGTAATCCTATATTTTTGCATCCTGCTATTAGGTTTATCAGGTATAGTATATTCAATCAGCATATTTTTTAAAGCCGGTTTTAAATATCGTTCTTCAAAATTAGCCCTGCTTTTTAGCAGCAACTTTTCCTGTAACTCCTGCCGTGTCATTTCCCCATTAATAATACTAAGTAAACGAGAAATTTCGTCACTGACTTGTCCTGTGACTTGTCCTGTGACTTGTCCTGTGACTTGTCCTGTGACTTGTCCTGTGACCTCATCTTTATTCTTTTCAATTAAAGCTTTACGCCGGATAATAGTTACAAAACCGTCTAAAAGAAAGAACTCTGGCTCAGGTAATCCGGATGCTTTACACCGGGAAATAATATCTCTTATACCGGTTCCCATTTTTTCAATATATTTTGTCAAATAAAGAGACTCGGCAATAAGTGGATTATGGGGTACAGAACCGTGAGGTTTGCGTAATTTTTCAATAGTAAGAGATGGAGGAAGAGTTCCCGGATTCCATATTTCTAAACGATCGGCAAATAGCATCACCTGAACGCTTCCATTACTTGTATAATCTCGATGCGCAATTGCATTTACAATAGCTTCAGAAACGACTTCGCGAGGTATTTCATATTCTACCGGAGCCTGAGGACTATCCTTACGGGTTCCCACCCAGAGATTAATCTTGGACATAACAAAATCAACAGAC
>JACQWU010000045.1 GCA_016209155.1 Candidatus Desantisiibacteriota bacterium
GAATAGAAATAAATCTATATTTAGAATTGCTTAATGATACTAGCATCCTGTCAAAAAAACCGCTTCCATATCCATAACGGATACCATTTACATCCCCTGACGTTCCGGGTAAAATTAAAACATCCATATCCTTTTTTAAGTATTCAGTAAAATATTCATTGACAGGCTCCATAATCCCGTGTTTTTTTACAAATTTATGAGGCGGCAAAGGATATTCCGGTAAATTGTAAATTTTAATCTTTTTCTCTTTCCAATCGGTTTTTGGTATATAAACTTCTTTTTTATTATTTAAAAGCCACAAAATAATTGCACCGGTATTAACTTCATTTTTTTCTTCAGATGATAAATAACAGAATATCCTGGATGCTTGTTTTATTTCTTTTAATGAGATTACATTTTCATATATTTTTTTACTTTTATTAAAAACTTCATCTTTATCAAGCTTAAGACGCCTATCCATACACAGCTTACGATAATATTGTTTATTCTCAAAATCTATATTTTCCACAATTCATCCCTTTGATATATTTTAATTTTAATCAATACTTTGACAAAAAAAGTTTTTTTGCCTATAATTTATAAGACTTATATTTTACTTTATTCTAAAGGTGAATATTTATGCTGTGTTTAAAAAAAATTGTTAATTCAATGTACTGGATAATAATAACATTCTCAATCTATTATATATTATCATTCCTAAGCATACAAGCAATTGAAGAAAAAAATAAATTTTTGGTTGAAGATAAATGCAAAGGCTGTCATCCTGTAAGATTGGATACCCCGAAGAATGGGAAAGTACAGTTATAAAAATGCAATCTAAAATGAAATTTCTTACACCTGATGAAGCTAAAAAAATTATAGAATATTTATCAATAACAAGAGCTAAAAATGATGATATTGTTGATGAAATTGAAATAATGGATAATGCAATGAAAAAGGGAGAAAAGCTGTTTAATGATATTAGCCTTGGAAATAACGGGAAAAGCTGCGGAAGCTGTCATAATGACAAACAAAATTCACTTAGAAAAAAAGCTTTTATTTATCCAAAATATTTTAATAAAGCAAAAAAACTTGTAAACCTGGAACAGAGAATAAACTATTGTATTATGAACTTCATGGAAGGTGAAGCATTAAAATTGGGTTCTGATGAAATAATTATTCTCACCATGTATCTCTACTCACTATTATGAAACCACAAAAGGGAACTCTTTATTTAGTAAGTACACCCATTGGGAATCTTGAAGACATCTCATACCGTGCTTTACGCATATTAAAAGAAGTTGATATTATTGCCGCTGAAGATACCCGTCATACAAGAATACTTCTTTCACATTACGGGATAAAAACTCCGACAACAAGTTTCTATTCTTACAATCAAAAAACTAAAATCCATTATTTATTAAACCTGCTTGATTCAGGTAAAAATATTGCGCTTGTAACTGATTCAGGAACGCCCGGGATATCAGATCCGGGACATGAAATAATCCATCAGTCCATATTGCAGAATATACCAATTACTTCTATCCCGGGGCCAACTGCGCTAATTACTGCGGTTATTAGTTCCGGATTCCATACTAATAGATTTATATTTGAAGGTTTTTTATCTTCAAGACAAAATGCCCGCAGGCAGGAGCTTGTAAAGATAAAAGATGATACAAGGACATTAATTTTTTATGAATCACCTCATCGTTTAAGATCCATGCTTTTGGACATGCAGGACATACTTGGCGACAGACAAATAGTTTTAGCACGTGAATTAACAAAAAAATTTGAAGAAATACTCCGCGGAAAAATTTCGGAACTTTTAGCTACTCTGCCGGAACATATTAAAGGAGAATTTACAATAGTTATGGAAGGCCAGTTAAAACATCAATCAATATCTCTTTCATCCGATCAGATCCGCATGGAAATTGAAAAAATAGTAAAAAGTGAAAAAATGGATAAGAAAAACGCGATTAAAAAACTCTCTTCTCTTACCGGAATTCCGAGAAAAGAAATATATAATGCATGTATTTCGGATAAGACTTAACTTTTCTCTTCTCTCATTTTTATAAATTCCTCGAGCAGATCTTTATCCCACCAGCCTCTTTCTGATTCCTCACGCATTATTCTAATAGCTCTTTCTATGGTCATACTCGGACGATAGGGTCTGTCTGTGGTAAGAGCATCAAATACATCTGCAATAGCCATAATACGGGTATAAACAGAAATCTGATCGCCTTTTAGTCCATCCGGATAACCGCTTCCATCTAATTTTTCATGATGATTACGGATAATCGGTATAATCTGGCCCATAGTCTTTTTTAGGGGTAAACACATTTCATATCCAAGTACCGGATGAGTTTTAATTATTTTATATTCTTCCTCTGTCAAACGTCCGGGCTTACTTAAGATTGCATCAGGAATTCCTATTTTCCCTACATCATGCAGGGCTCCTCCTTTTTTTATAATATCAAGCTCTTCCTGCTGAAGATAAATTTTTTTACCTAAATTATATGCATATGCAGATACACGGTCTGTATGCCCCTGCGTGTAAAAATCCTTTTTTTCAATAAATCGCGCGATACTGAATATAACGTTCTCAACACTTTCGAGATGATCATTCGACCTTTTTACTTTAATCCATCGTATCACAGTTGCCAGAAGCTCTAATTTATTTATTGGTTTTAGCATGTATTCTTCAGCACCCGCGTCAATCCCCATTATTTTATCCTCCAACTGGTCAAGAGCAGTTATTAAAATAACCGGAATTAACCGCGTTTTATCATTTCCCTTTATCTGACGGCAGACTTCCAATCCGTCTATTTTTGGCAGGCGAACATCCAATAAAATCAAATCAGGAAGATGATTAGAAATTTTTTCAAGAGCTTCCTCTCCATCACGTGCCATATAAAGCTCATATCCTCTGTTAAATAAATATGCTTCTAATAAGTTCAAATTCATCTCTTCATCATCAACAATTAAAATTTTTGGTTTATCGACATGCATTTCATGAGTAAAATCCATATTTATTACTCCTATGATAATTTAAGATTTGAGATTTCAAATCATATCATCTCCTATGTAAAGATTCTGATACATTCCGCTAAAATGCTTTCCGGTTTATTTTTTCCTAATGTTATTACTTTTATTTCCAATTCCGGTTTAATTGAAGACGAAATTTTTTTCAGACAGTTATCCTTATTTTCTTCAATTCTCTTTTTAATGATCTTTACTCCCTCATCGCCGGTATCCAGAATAACCAAAAAAATTCCTTTACTTTTATAAAAGAATTTACAATCCTTTTTTTCTCTGAATAATAAATTTAAATAATTTTCCATGCAATTTAGTGATTGTTCTTTTTCTGTTTCTCCAAATTTATCGAGATTATTTATTTTGCAAAAGAAAAAAGATACTGTTTCAATTTTCAAAACATGAATTGTCTGCAAAATTAAAAAATAAATATCAGAATATTCCGGCGGTACGACAGGTATAAAAAATAAAAAAATACTGCCTTTCCCCGGGATACTTTCAACCTTTATTTCTCCTCCATGCGCAACTGCAAACCTTTTAGCTATAGCAAGCCCGAGTCCCGAGCCGGGTTTAGTTGCATCAAGCTGAACAAATTCTTCAAAAATATTGAAAAAATTTTCCTCTGCTATACCAATACCGTTATCCTGTATTTCTATAGAAATATATTTTAATATTAAATTATCGTATTTCTTTTCATACTCACGAGCTCTTATTTCAATTTTGCCTTCGATCGGAGTAAATTTTATGGCATTTGACAATAGGTTATCAATTATTTGTCTTATCTTAATAGGATCGGCGTAAATATTTTTTGATTTTAGATCCAAATATTTATTTAAATTAATTTTTTTACCTATAATTAATGGAGTGAAATCATTTATTATCTGAAGTATGGTATTTTCAATTGAAAATTTCTTAATATTCAGGGTATCCCTTTTATTTTCAATTTTTGTAATATCCAAAATACTTATAATCATTTTCAATAAACGCTTTCCGCTTATTTCCATATTTGTCAAATATTCTTTCTGTTTTTCATTTAGCGGACCAATAGTTTCATCCATTAAAATTTCAGAAAACCCTAAAATAGCATTAAGAGGTGTTTTTAATTCATGAGTAATACTTGCTATAAATTTGTTTTTCACTTTACCTGCTTCTTCCAGTTGTTTAGTCTTAACAATCAATTCTTCTTTGGTTTTATTTGCTTCTTTAAGTAAAATATTTATTTCGCCGGTATACTCCTGATTTAATATCTTTATAATATTAAAACTTGCCCACGCAATTACACCGGCGCATACCATACGTAAAATTTCGGCAGGAATAATAAATATATCGGGAAACATATCTTTATTTATTAAATTTGCAGGAAAAAAATCACCTTTATCAACCATAAGCCCTGCTGCTATTCCATAAACTCCAAAACCGATAGTCCATTCTGTTAAATAATTTGCCATTTTAAAATTATCAATTTTAACTTTATTAAGCTTATAATATTCAGGTATGCATACTGTAAGTAAAATACATGAAGGGAAACAAAGCAGGTACCGGCTAAAAGTTACCGCTATATCATAATCATAATTAAAAAAATATATGACTATAAACAAAATTGAAACTGTTGTAAAAAATCTGTGTATATTAAATTTGATTTTACTATCTGTAATCAATTCATAAAATTTCAAAGCAAAAATGGAAAGAAAAATAAAGGATATAATAACTAATAAAGAATTAATATTTTTTAAAAATAAGCGTTCCTCGCGAAAATAAATAAATATGGTTATCCACTCGTGCGCTCCATGTGTTAATCCAAATGCTCCTAAAAACCACAAAATATTAGCCAGAAGGAATTGGCTCTTATAATAAATTTTGCATTATAGAAAAATATCCGCTGCCGCGGAAATTGAGCATCGCCCGATCTCTAATTTTATCAGTACCCATGTTTTGCGGGACATAGAAGAATCTTACTATGTTGATCCCGTTGAAATGGCTCAGATTAAATCGGACAAAAGACTGCTATGGAAGCTCCATGCCGGACATTTAGACGTTAAGAAAAGAAAAGGTAAGTTAATTGGATAATTTTAAGATTTTTGAAACAAGTCAATTTGTAAATGGCCTTAAGCAAGATTTTAGCGGTCAGCAAGAGCGGATGAAAAGAAAGCTCGAATCCTACGTTTACCCTCAGTTAAAGCAAAATCCATATTTTGGCAAGCATATAAAAAAACTCGTTAATTATACTCCTGAAACCTGGCGTTATAGAATAGGAGATTATAGGTTTTTTTACGCGGTTGATACATCTAAAAAGATAGTTTTTATGTTGACTGTTGACCATCGCGGCAGCGCTTATTGAACTGAATTTTGCTATTGCAAAATTCGGGTTTAC
>JACQWU010000046.1 GCA_016209155.1 Candidatus Desantisiibacteriota bacterium
ATTTCAAGTTATTAAAATCCATGCCGGCAGTATAATATTGAGATAAAAACATTTTAAATATAATTACTAATAAATATAAGAATAAGTGCTTTTTAAAAAACAATATTTTGTCCTATTATCATTTTATATTTTTAATTTAAAAATTCGTGTAAGTTTCAAGATCATTGAAAATACTCGAAATCCCCAGTATGCATGAGGACTGCTTTATACGGTAAATCTTCATTTGGATATAGTATTATACAGTCAAATAAACATCTTGTCAAATTATTTTACGCTGCAAAAATAAGTTTTAAATAAATTCTAAAAATTCTAAAAAATTAGATTAAAGTCTGTATGTTAAAACAGCTATTACTGAAAATCTTTTTCATTATCTTTTACTTTATTATTTGAATAAATTTCATTTTTAGTCCAATATATATCATGGCAGGGAAATTACATATCCGGAGTAAAAAATTAAGATTATAGAGATTTTTGCCGATAAAATTAAAATCAGGGCAATATTTATGAGAAAAAATATAATATTTATTTTAAGTTTTATTTTTTTTACCGGTTGTGCGGGCGCGCATTATCAGGTATTGCCGGGAGCACCTTTGATGGAAAAGGGCAGCCAGAGAATTGCTGTCAATCTCAGTGTATCGATCGGGCAGGAAAAAAAATTAAAATGGTATATACCTCGTGATTGGATAATTTCCAACGAATATAGATATGGAGTTGGAAATAATACGGATATAGGTATTTATCCTGCCGGATTAAATATCATTCCATGCGCTTTGGATGTCAGATGGCTTGATAAAAAAGAATCGGATAAATTAAACTTTCACCGGATGGAGTTTTTTTATAATTCTATAACTTATAATAAACAGATTTCAAATATGGGAATAAGATATGATTATTTTATTAAAAAGAACGAACCCAATGAATATGTTATGATGAGAGTTTACGGCGGATCTCTTCTTTTGCTTAAGTTCTGGGATATAGAAAAAAATAATAATAATGTATGGTATCATCCTATAGCAGGTGTGTTTGCCGGCGAGGAATCGGAAAATGAATTAGATGAAATAGATTATCTCCCGGGTTTTAATTATTTTATGGAGAAACCATCCGCCGGAAATCCGCTGCTATATCCCGGTGAAAAGAAAAAAGATTTATATGATTTTTTTATGGGAGATATATTTTTAGGCATAGCACATGGTAATTCATATGCAGAATAAAAAAGAAAGAGGTTAAAATATGAATAATAAACGAATTGGGGTTTTGACCGGCGGAGGCGATTGTCCGGGATTAAATGCTGTTATAAGAGCAATTGTTAAACAGGGGATAACGGAATATGGTATGGAAATAACAGGTTTAATTGACGGTTATAAAGGGCTGATTGAAAATAACAGCAAAGTATTGCGGTTAAAAGATATATCAGGAATACTGACAAGAGGAGGAACTATCCTCGGAACTTCGAATAGAGATAATCCATTCCAATATCAGACGGAAAATAATGGGAAGAAGGAAATAAAAGATGTTTCTGAGCAAGTATTAGAAAATATAAAAAAATTGAATTTGTCTTCACTTATTGTAATAGGAGGAGACGGATCATTAAAAATTGCGAATGAACTTTACAAAAAAGGTGTTCCCATTGTGGGAGTTCCCAAAACCATAGATAATGACCTGTCGTGCACGGAAATAACATTTGGTTTTGATACGGCTCTTGTTACGGCCACAGAAGCAATCGATAAGCTCCATTCTACCGCTGAATCTCATCACAGAGTTATGATAGTTGAAGTAATGGGGCGTAATGCGGGATGGATCGCTCTTCATTCCGGTATTGCAGGAGGCGCGGATTTAATACTTTTACCTGAAATGCCTTTTAGTATTGATAAAATATGTAAAAAGGTTATTGAAAGGCATAGCATAGGAAAAAAATTCAGTATTGTTGTAGTTGCTGAAGGCGCTTATGAAGCAGGCAGCAGCGTTGTGGTAAAAAAGATAGTAAATGATATTTCAATGCCCGTGCGTCTTGGTGGAATAGGAAATAGGGTAGGGGATGAGATTGAGAAAAAAACAGGGATTGAAACACGTGTTACTGTTTTAGGACATCTGCAAAGAGGCGGAACTCCTTCTGCTTTTGATAGAATTCTTGCAACACGTTTCGGCAGTATGGCAGTAAAAATGGTAAATGAAGAAAAAAGCGGGATTATGGTCGCACTTAAAAATGCGGAGATTGTTTCTGTTCCTATTGAGGAAGCTATACAAAAACCTAAATATATAGATCCCGAAAGTCAAATAATAAATATTGCGCGTTCAATAGGAATATCTTTTGGAAATTAAAGCATAATGAAGGAGGAAATAGCAAATGGTAAAACGTATTGGAATATTAACGGGCGGCGGGGATTGTCCCGGTTTAAACGCGGCTATAAGAGCTATTGTTCGAAAAGGGATAAGTATACATGGGTATGAAATTTTCGGCATTCTTAATGGATGGGCGGGACTTTTGGATGGTAAAATAAAACCATTGGGAAGAGATGATGTCTCGGGTATCCTACATAAAGGAGGAACAATAATAGGCACTTCCAGAACCAATCCTTATAAAAGAGATGATGGAGTAGATAAAATAAAAGAAAATATGAAGATATCAAATCTGGAATCTATTATTGCTATCGGGGGAGAGGATACTCTCGGAGTTGCCGCAAAATTAATTGATGAAGGGATAAAAGTAGTGGGAGTGCCTAAAACTATTGATAATGACCTTAAAGGCACTCAGTATACATTCGGATTTGATACTGCGGTTAGTATTATAACAGAAGCTATTGACCGTCTGCATTCTACTGCAGAAGCTCATCATCGGGTAATAGTACTTGAAGTAATGGGAAGACATGCCGGATGGCTTGCGGTAGTCGGCGGAATTGCCGGAGGTGCGGATCTTATTTTAATTCCTGAAGAACCTTTTGATATAAATGGAGTATGTGAAGTAATAAAACGCCGTCATCAAAGCGGCAGAGATTTCAGTCTGGTTGTGGTTTCAGAAGGTGCCAAAGAAAAGGAAATGAATGAAATTACCTCAAGCAAAAGAAAAGATGAATTCGGACATGAGATGCTTGGCGGAATAGGAAATGTTTTGAGCAAAAAAATAGAAAAAATTACCGGGTTTGAAACCCGCGTTACTGTACTCGGACACACACAGCGCGGCGGTACGCCTACAGCATTTGACAGAGTACTTGCCACACGCTATGGGATAGCCGCAATAGATCTTATAGCAAAAGATCAATACGGATTTATGGTGGCGCTTGTAGGAGGGGAAATTAAACCAATACCGCTTAAAGAGATGGCAAGCGGTATCAAAACTGTGGATATGGAACTTTATGAAATTGCTAAAGTATTTTTTGGCTGATTAAAAAGCCTGATCTAAATCGGATGAGGTTAAATCTTCAATTGTCAGTTTGTCTATTGCCCATTCTATGTCATTTAGAATTTTTTCGTTAGATTTATCAAATCCCGCATATTTTTTATTTAAGTCCATTAAATCAATGGAACCATAATCATATTCACTGAATTCATTAAAAATTACTTTATCGTTTTTCAGGATATAGTCATCATCAGGATTTGGATTGTTAAATAATACAGGCAGGTTTATATCGGGAGGTATTTTTTTTTCAATTATTTTTGTTGATGGATTTACAGGAGATGTTTTTTTTTGTGAATTAGTATTATTTAATTTACTATTCTTTTTTTCGCTGCTAAAAAAAATTTGGATCATATTAAGATTTCCAAAATTTAAAATTATTAAACGGAAAACTACTTTAGTAGTAGTATTATAATAATCGGCAGGTATTGAAAATACTTTATCTAATTAAGTTATGATTTTACCGGATAAATTACAACTCCTTCTGTTTCATCTATTTCTTTTAATTGAACTTTTATTTTTTTATGTTTTGGGGTATTTATTATTTTTCCTGTAAAGTCAGGATGAATAGGCAGTTCTCTGTTACCGCGGTCAATAAGTACGGCCAGTTGAATTTTTTGGGGACGGCCGAAATCTATCAGTTCATTTAAAGCCGCACGTATAGTTCTGCCTGTGTAGATAACATCGTCAACAAGAAGAATATTTTTATTAACGATACTAAACGAGATATCTGTCCCTTTTACAGTTGGATGTTTTTTCCTCAGAGATGAAACATCATCCCTGTAAAAAGTAATATCTATAGAACCTTGCGGGACATCAATTTTTTTACTGTTTTTAATTTTTAGAGCAATTCGTTTTGCAAGATATACCCCTCTGGTGTGAATACCTATAATAACCAGATCCTTCATATCCTTATTTTTTTTAATTATTTTATTTATAAGCTCATCCAATATATCATTAAGCTGCTTTTTAGACATTAATTGTTTTTTTTGCATAATATATCTCCTGTTAAATATTTTTAACAAACTCAATCGCTCTTTTCATATCTTCCGGCAGAACACTGGCAAATTCAATATACCGGTTATTAACCGGGTGATTGAACGAAAGAAACGCTGAATGCAGCGCCTGCCGATTTATTATCTGCGTATCTTTTTTACTGCCGTAAACAACATCCCCTGCAACCGGATGTTTAATAAATGCAAGATGTACGCGTACCTGATGAGTACGTCCGGTATCAAGTTTGGCATTTATTAATGAATAATTTTTGAATGTTTCTATTACCTCAAAATGAGTAACAGCTTCACGGCTATTTTTATCTGTTACTTTCATTTTTTGCCTGTCTATGGGATCTCTTCCTATTGGAGCTTTAACTGTGAATTTTTTTTGTAAAAATCTGCCATGCACAAGAGCAATATATTTGCGGCTGATTTCCCGTTTTTGCCATTTTCCCTGTAATTTTCTATGTGTAATATCATTTTTTGCTATTACCATAAGTCCTGAAGTATCTTTATCCAGCCGGTGGACAATTCCGGGACGAAGTATTCCATTTATTCCCGATAAATTTTTAGAATGATATAATACGGCATTCACCAGCGTATTTTTTGTATTCCCGGGCGCCGGATGCACAACCATCCCCGCAGGTTTATTTATTATTATCAAATCTTCATCTTCATATACAATTTCAAGAGGAATATTTTCCGGTTCTGCTTTTAAATCAGCCGGTTCCGGTAAATCAATTTCCACCTGATCCCCGCATTTTATTTTATATCCGGATTTCTCAAATCGACTGTTAACAGTGATATATCTTTCCGTGATAAGTTTTTGAATATATGTACGGCTTATATTATTTTTATGTTTAAACACAAAAATATCCAATCGTACATTCTCATCAGATTTGTTCCCAACTACATATATTTCGGCCATAATATAAAATTACCTTAGAATATTTGATGTTTTTAATTTAAAAGAAAATTAATTTGCCAGGACAATCATTCCCTGATTTCATTAAGATTGAACTTTTTTTAACCCTTTTATAATTTTTACAGGCAGGTTGTCTTCCAAAATTGATATTATTTCAGAAATTATTTCAACAGATTGAGAAATTTTCGTATTTATTGGTTTTTCAGCAATTTTATAAAATTCAGCGATAGGAATATCTAAACAAAGACAAATTTTGTTCAATACACCAATTGAAGGTACCCTTTGGTTTTTTTCAAGTCTAGACAAATAAGTTTGTGTAATCCCTACGAGACCAGCAAATTTAACTTGATTGTATTTTTTGGAAACTCTAAGTAAACGAATTGTATTATTGATACCAAGTTTTTTCATTTTAATAAATTTTTGGTTTAGTAACTAAACTTTTTTTAATTTATAAACCAGATAAATTTCCTTTATTTTTTATGTGTTTTTTCAATATTATAGATTTAAGCTTATCCCTTCGCGGAAGAGGATGTCCCTTCCTATTTCCAGAAAAATAAGAATGATATATTACATTAGTATCGCTTAATTTAAGAGCTTCGTGTTCACCTGTAGATGCTCCGGAAGGAACCGCAGATCTTCCCATTGCTCCATTTTCAAGTATTACTTCAACTTCAATAGTGGGATTCCCTCGTGAATCCAAAATTTCCATTGCATTAATTTTCGAAATTTTCAGCATAATTTCTCCTGCAAATATTTTATACTATACACATTAATTACGATGATTTCTAATAAATAATCCAAGGGAACTACTGAAACAACCCTGTAGTTCCCTTAAAAACCAATATGTAATATCATTTTTTTGATTACTCCTTTAAAGCCAATAATATCGAACTTAAGATCACCTCCTTAAGAATTTTTATTGGGTGCTCAAACCCTCTCTTTCAGTTTTTGTCATTTTGCTTGCCGGTTTTATTGGTGATTGCTTTAATTATTTCCGAAACAACTTGGCATATTTTCGAGTTAAAAAAAACATCGAGAATATTTTTTAATGCCTCAAGAATTCGGATTATATTCTTGAGCCTTTGTTTAGTTAAGGGTCGCCTTTTCGCATAATTATTAAAAACCTCCTTTCTCAAATCACTTAAACAATTATTTATATCCTTATTAACTTCATAAAGTGATTTGAATGAACCAGCGTCTTCGTATTTTTTAACATGTTTGAAAATTTTATCTTGAAGTTTTAGCAAACGTTCTAAACCATCCAGATCGTTTTTAAGTGGTGTTGTCATATAGACTCCTTTCTTCGAGCAAGTAAATGCGATAGAAGAGTCAGTTTTCACACCCACTTAAAAAACAAAAATTTGGGCACTATTTTAATTCAGAATCAGAACTCAAAAAATCAAGAATCATATTAATCTCCTTTTGTATTCGTTTTGTATTTTTTTACCGCACATGTGTTTCTATTGATGCATTTTACGGATTAATCCGTATTCATTTTGTTCATTTATCACCCCCCTGGTTATTATTCTTTTGCCTGAGGATTTTATTTATATTAATATTTATACCTCATAGTCATAAATATGTCAAGAAAAAAATAAAATTTTTATTTCTCTTCCCTTGATCTTATCTGTCTTATATGGCGAGATTTCATTTTGTTCTGTTTTAAGACATGAAATGGATCAGGTATTAATGGGATATGAAATACTTACAGGTAATTGGTAGTTGTTGGAATGTAAATCGTATTTTAAATAAATTTCTGTTCCAGCGTGCGGTATTGAATTGCTTCGGCAATATGTTCTGTTTCTATATTCAGAGTTCCGGAAAGATCAGCAATCGTCCGCGCGACTTTTAAAATCCTGTCGTATGCCCTTGCGCTTAGTTTCATGCTTAATATTGCATTCTCCAGTATTTTTTTTGTTTCCGGTGTCAGCTCGCAATGTTTTTTTATATCCTTAGAGCGCATATGGGAATTACAGAAAATATTTTTGCTGTTTTTAAATCTTTCCTGCTGTATAAAACGCGATTTATTGACACGTGTCCGTATTTCGGAAGACGTCTCAGATTGTTTGTCGTCTGTCAGATCTTTATATTTCACAGCCGGTACTTCAAGCATAATATCTATGCGGTCCATTAAAGGTCCGGAAATTTTGGAAAGATATTTTTGTATTTGATTGGGATTGCATATACATTCTCTCTCCGGATGTGTGTGAAAGCCGCATGGGCAGGGATTAAGCGCGGCGGCAAGCATAAATCTGGAAGGAAAAGTAAGAGCTTTCAGCGAGCGTGAAATTGTTATTTCCCCGTCTTCAATAGGCTGCCGCAATACTTCAAGCACGTTTTTCCTGAATTCCGGCAATTCATCAAGAAAAAGAACTCCATGATGCGCAAGACTAACTTCTCCGGGATGAGGAAATGTCCCGCCTCCGATGAGCCCCGCATCAGAAATAGTATGGTGCGGAGAACGGAAAGGTCTTTTAGATATAAGTCCTTTTTTCCCTGACAATAATCCGGATATACTATGTATTTTCGTTGTTTCAATAGCTTCATCCATGGTCATCTCAGGTAAAATTGTAGGCAGTCGCCGCGCAAGCATGGTCTTTCCTGAGCCGGGAGGTCCCACCATTAAAATATTGTGTCCTCCTGCCGCGGCAATCTCTATTGCGCGCTTGGCATGTTCCTGCCCTTTGACTTCAGAAAAATCCACATCATAATTCATACCTATAGAAAATATTTCCTGCAGATTCAGAATATAAGGAGCTATTTGGAATTCATCATTAAGAAAACCTATGGCTTCACACAAATTTTTTACAGGATATACATTTAAACCATTTACGACAGCGGCTTCATCTCTATTTTCATAAGGAAGGATAAGTCCGTCAAATTTTTTTTCTTTAGCATGTATGGCAATAGGCAGAATTCCCTTAACAGATCTTACAGTACCGTCCAAAGATAATTCACCTATGAGGAGATATTTTTTTAGTTTATCCGTTTTTATATGTTCCTCAGCCTGCAAAATACCCACAGCTATCGGCAGATCAAAACACGGTCCTTCTTTTTTTATATCTGCGGGAGCAAGATTAATGGTTATTTTTTTTACGGGAAATTCATAATCCGAATTTTTAATTGCAGAAACAACTCTTTCCCTGCTTTCTTTTACAGAAGCGTCGGGCAGTCCAACAACCGAAAAAGCGGGAAAACCAAGAGATATATCCACTTCAACATCAACCAAATATGCGTCAATACCAATTACAGCACTGGAATATATTTTAGCTAACATTGTATTATTTTCCCTTTTCACAGTAATTTTAAATAAGATATATATTTTAGCAATATAGATTAATAATAGTCAAATAAATTATTTTTTTTTGCAACTTATTTATCAGAAATTTGCAAATTTTTTGGTTTAATGATATATTAAAGGTATATAATTTAATATAAAAATTATTTTAGTATAACTAAGGAGATTGAAATGAGCAAAAAGGATAGAATTTTAATAGTAGATGATGATCCGGATATAAGAGAATTGCTTTCTCAAAGTTTAAACAGCGATTTATTTGAAATTGCTCTCGCGGAAAACGGTGAAGAAACTTTACGTATGGTGGGACAGCAAAAACCTGACTTGATAATTCTTGATATAATGATGCCCGGGATTGATGGACTGGAAGTCTGCCGGCGATTAAAAGAAAATCCTGCGACAAGCAATATCCCTGTTCTTATGCTTACTGCCAAGTCCGGAGTTGGAGATAAAATTGAGGGATTTGTAACAGGTGCTGAAGAATATATAACAAAACCTTTTGATCCTATGAATGTAGAAGCCCGTGTTGCCACTATTTTAAGAAGAGTTAAAAGGGAAAGAGCAAAATTTCAAACCGGTGTGCAGAGTACAAAAAAAGATGGAGTTGTGTGATTTTTTAGGATAAAAAAGCAGAGGCATCAGAGCCAAACTTTTAAGTTCAACAAAAAGAGGTTTTAAACTTTAAATCTTAAAATTTTAACCATTATCCGTTAGTCTTAAACCCTAAAACTTAAATCTTAAATCTTGAATCTTGAATTCTTCTGACTTCCCTCTTTGAACTCAATTTTTTCTTACTATATGCTCTGTGCCTCTGTCAAGAATTTTATGTAGTTAAATAAAAATATTACCTGAATCTGAAGTGCAAGATTCGGGTATTAAATTTTTATTTTCCCGCATTCATTAATAACATTTATCTGTAATTGCCACTTTAATATTATTGTTAAAAAGAGAAAAACAATGAAAGCAATTTCAAGAAAAATTGTGATAATTTCAATTGCAGCGGCTTTTTTAATAACTAAATTTAATAATATAACAGCAGAATATAATACTGCCAATAAAAATATACCAAAAGATGTACTGGAGAAAATTGAAATATTGGAAAATATGGGGTTGGCAGAGCAATATAAGGTTATTAAAGAATTAGCGGATATGGGGGATAAGGCTATTCCCGCAGTCCCTATATTAATAAAAAAATTAAAATATGAAGATTCAGAACTTCGAAAATACTCCGCACAGGCATTGGGCAGTATTAAAGATAATAGTGCTGTTGAACCTTTAATAAAAGCGCTTAAATATAACGATCCGGAAGTTACAACTGCAATAGTTAAATCCCTCGGTAACTTAAAAGATAAAAGATCATTTAATCCGTTAATTGCTTTACTTAAAAACAATAAAACTAAAAGAATGATACGTCTGGTTATTGTTGATGCCTTATGCGATATTAATGATAAAGGAAGCAGCCCTGTATTAATTGAAATCCTTAATGATGCAGATGATGTATTAAGAGTTGCGGCCTCAGGTGCTTTATGGAAACTTGAACATAATGATAAAGCTTTAAATCAATTATTTTCAGCTTTAAAAAGTAAAGATGAAAATACAAAAAGAGTAGCGGCTCAGACATTGGCACAATTAAAAGATAATAAATTTGTACCGTTTTTAATTGATGAACTTAATGATAAGGAAAGCAGTATTAAGGAAAATGCCGCATGGATTTTGGGCAAAATAAAAGATAAACGTGCTGTGGATCCATTGATAGCAGCTTTGAATGATAAAGATACCAATGTCGAAATGTACGCGGCGGAAGCATTGGGAGAAATAGGGGACATAAAAGCTATAGAACCACTGCATAGAGTATTCAGGTTTAGCGCGCTAAGTAAAATAAAAGATCCTGAAGCGTTAAATATCCTAACTGCAATTCTTAAAGATGATTTGTACGGTAGTAATATCAGATGTGAAATCGCTGATGCATTAGGAAAAGCTAAGGAAATTCAGGCGATTCCGGCATTAATAGAAACATTTAAAGATAAAGATGCTGATCTTAGAAATTATATTGTAATTGCTCTTGATGAAATTAATGATGAAAACACCATGGATTTTTTTGTTAATGCCCTCAGAGATGAAGACCGTGATGTAAGAAAAAACGCGATAAAAGCATTAAAAAAAATTAAAAATCCTCAATCGACAGACCTTCTTATTAAAGCTCTTAAAGATGAAAACATAAAGGAATATGCCGCTGAAGTTCTTTGTGAAACAGGAAACAGGAAAGCCATTAAACCATTATATGAAATAATTAAAAATAAAAACGGAGAACTATCAGAAACAGTAATAGAGGCTTTAGGAAAAATAGGCGACGGGCAGGTTGTCGATTATTTAATCGAACTATCTGAAAGTAAAGACCCGAAAGTTAAAACAATTGCATTGCATGGGTTAATGGCATCAAAAAATGATAAAGCTATAAAACCGCTTCTGGATTTTGCTCTCAAAGAGAAAGACTTAAGTCTTATTCCTTATAGATTGCAATTACTTGAAAATAAAAAAAATAAAAAAATCGTTGAATATTTGATAGAAAAATTAAAAGATAATGAAGCGGCAATAAGAGGCAATGCGGCATTAATTATTGAAAATATTCCTGATAAAAGAGCTATCCCGTCTTTAATTGAAGCTCTTAAGGATAAAGATCAAAATGTTGTAAATAATGCCATGAAGGCATTAAAAAGAATATCAAGCTTTGGGTATGGTTCTGATTTATTTATAGACTTGCTCAAAGATGAAAATGAATTCAGCAGATATGTTGCGATATACATTTTGGGCGGGATGTGTGAGGGGAAGGCGGCTCTCCCTTTGCTTGAAATTTTAGGAGAAAATAAAGATAAAAAAAATCTGAATGTCGCATCTGATTCATTGCGAAAAATTACTGAAAGATTGGTCCTGCGGCTCAGCTACGACGAAGCGGAAGCGGAGGAAAGAAGAGACGCAGCTCTTTTATTAGGTATGATAAATAATAAAAAGACGATAAAACCTTTAATAATGGCCTTAGATGACAGCGATGATATAGTTAAAAAAAATGCGGAAGAATCTTTAAAAAAAATAACAGGTCAGAATTTTAAAAATAATTCATTGAAATGGAAAATATGGTTTGCCGGGAAAAATGCGGCAGTTGATAGTGAAGATGAAATTCAATCCTTTCCTGATGCCTGTAAAAATTGGAAATCATTGGTGATTCAATTTGTGGAACTTGAAAATGAAACTATAACTAATTATGAAGCTC
>JACQWU010000099.1 GCA_016209155.1 Candidatus Desantisiibacteriota bacterium
AACGGGAAATCGCCATTTGTATTAAAAATGCGGCAATAGGAGCTAAAATCATAACCAGGATAGAAGCAATCGGATTAGAATCATTTTCTTTGTCATTTCTTCCCATCCCGCCGAACATCATACCCCATCTTGCCATGGAAGCCAGCATAGATATAGCCCCAGCTATTGTAGCAACAATACTTGAGATTAAAGTATCATGGTTTTTTATATGAGCAAGTTCATGCGCAATAACACCTTTTAATTCATCATTACTCAATAAATTTAAAATCCCATTCGTTACAGCAACAGCAGCATGTTCAGGATTTCTTCCGGTTGCAAAAGCATTTGGAGAGGAATCATTAATAATATATATTTTCGGCATTGGCATCATTGCTCTTTTTGATACTTCCATTACAACATTAAATAAATGAGGAGCCTCATTTTCATTTATCTGTTTTGCATTATACATTTTTAAAATTATTTTATCAGAGAACCACCAGCTGCCAAAATTTAGTACACAGGCAAAAACAAATGCCATGACCATACCGCCTCTCCCGCCTAAAGCACCGCCTGTTATAACAAGTAAAACTGTTAAAATTGATAATAATAACGCAGTTTTTATACTATTCATAATATAAACTACCCTCCTGTTTTCTACTTATTTAAATATCTCTCCCGTTTCTTTACACCATAATATTAAATCAAGATGTTCCATCGGGATTTTAATTTTTTCGGCAAATTTCCTCATTTTAATTTCCATATTAAGGTAATTTTTGATAGATATAGAATCCGGTATTTTTTTTATTATATCAGCATACTTTAAATTTTTCAATATATGCCTGTCAATAATCGCAAGATTTTCACCCTTGCCGATATTTCGCAAAAAATGACTTGCTTCTTTAAATCCAATCCCTTTAACATTTTTAACTATCCACTCTCTTAATTTATAATTGTCATTAAATTGCATAATTTCATATTTTATAGATATCTTATTTTTTTTTGTAAATACTTTCCTTGCATTTACAATATATTCTGCTTTTTTATTTCTAAATCTTACAATATTTAATTCCTTTGAAATTTCATTTTTAGACCCATTCAATATTAAATCTTTTTTAATAAGTCTTTGCACAGCGCTCCATGAGGATTTTGCCTTTGATTGCGGTGTCAGAAGACAGAAAACAAGTTCAATGAAAATCTCAGTATCAGAACCA
Organism: Candidatus Desantisiibacteriota bacterium; assembly: GCA_016209155.1. GTDB lineage: Bacteria > JACRDZ01 > JACRDZ01 > JACRDZ01 > JACRDZ01 > JACQWU01. The sequence continues at coordinate 1,191 of JACQWU010000099.1, forward strand.
TATTTCCATAAATTTTTAAAATCATCCAGCTTTTTTTGGACATCTTCCTTTTTTGTATAATAAATTTCTTGAATATCTTTTACTAAATTTAGATTTCCATCAATTGAATTATTATATATTTTCACAAATCTTATCCTTTATATTGTGATTATTTTAGTCATAAAATCTATTTAGGTCAAATAAAATAGTGTTTTACAAGGAAATTTATTGCCAATTTAGGTTGACAATAATATAGCAATTTAGTATTATCATAGTTTAAATTTCTATGATTCGGGGACTCTAAATAAAATGGTTAATAAAGATAAATTATTTAAAAATGCCAGTGAATATTATCAGCAGGGGAAATGGGATAAAGCTGTTGATATATACAAAAAAATATTAAAAACAGATCCTGATAATATTCAGGTTTTTAATATGCTGGGAGATGTTTATGTAAATAAAAATGACATGGATAAAGCTTATGAAGAATACAAAAAAGCTGCTGATGCATTTGAAAATCAGGGATTACTAAATAAAGCTATAGCAATAAATAAAAAAATTTTGAGAATACAACCGGATTCTATTGATATTTATTTTAAATTAGCTGACCTTTACACTCAGCTTGGACTTATCGGGGAAGCCAATGAACATTATCTAAAAATTGCGGATATTTATTCGCAGGAAAAGAAAATAGACAAACTTCTGGATATTTATAAAAAAATAGTAGACCTTAATCCAAAAAATATAATAATACGCCAGCGGCTTGTAAAAATGTATTTAAATGAAAATATGAAAGAGCAGGCAGCAAAAGAATATTTAGAAATAGCAGATAAATACAAAGAAATTAATCAGGCTGACAATGCCATTTCTATGCTTGAAAATGCTAAAAATGAATTGCCGGAATATATTGAAATAAACCGTATGCTGGGGAGCCTGTACCGTGATAAAAACAATCCTGAAAAAGCACTTACGGAGATACAAAAAATACTGCTAAAAAATCCTCTGGATAAGAATGCTTTTATTGAATCCGGGAAAATGTATAAAACTCTGGGGAAATTCGATGATCTTATTTCACTGTATGAAAATTTTTTAAAAAATTCTACCGGTGAAAATGAATTAAAAAAAGAATTACTTTCACTATATTTAGAAAAAAATATTTTAAACAAAACAGAAAATATTTTAAAAGAATTTCTTGAACAAGATAAAAACAACATAGACCTGCATACTCAGTTATTAGATATTTTACAAAAACAAAATAAAGAAGAAGAAGTTTTCAAGGAACATGAAATCCTGGCTAAATTATATTTGCAAAATAAGGAGCTTGATAAAGCAAAGTTTTTTTTTGAATATATTCTTAAAAAAGACCCTGAAAATTTATATTATTTACAATCTTATTCTGAAATCTGTGAATTATTAAAAGACAAAGAAAAAGCCGTTGAATGTTATTTGCATATTGCCGAGATAAAAGACAAAATCGGGGAAAAGGATGAAGCTGTTAAATATTATCAAAAAATAGTGCGGATTAATCCTGATCAAATTGAATTGCTTTTTAAGCTGGTGAATATTTATAAAAATCAAAAAAAATTCAATGAAGCTATAGAAAACTTAAAAATTATAATAGATAAAAAACCTGATGATTTAAATGCATTAAAAAAACTCGGGGAAATATTTTTTGAATCAAATAAATATGAAGAAGCAAGGGAAATATATTTAAAAATATTAACTCTTTCACCTGATAATAAAACACATGAAATATTAGCAGAAATATATCTTCATGAAAACAAGATTGATAAAGCTACCGATGAGTTAAAAAATATTCTTGAATCAGACCCCGGGAACATTGAAATAAGGAGCAGACTTTCTGAATTAAAACTGCTTTCATTCCCGCAAAAACCGGAAAAAACACAGGAATCTGAAAGTACTGCTGCTACATATTTAAAAAAAGAAATAAAAGACCTTAATATTGATACTAAAAAAACTGTAAAAGCTGATAAAGAGTTTGAAATTCCCATGGAAACTATTATGAATTACCTAAGGGAAGCTAAACTCAGAGTATCACATAAACAAATTGAACTGGCGGTGGAGCTATATATAAAAATATTAAAACTGGATTTTGAAAATGAAGAATCACATGTAATGCTGAAAGAACTTGTATCAGATGACAGATATCTGAAAATCATAGATGATATAAAAAATAAAAAAGAAGAGATTTTTAAACAAAAAGCCAAAGGGATTATTGAAAGGCCGCAATTCCTTGAAGAAGATGAAGAAAAAGAAACAGATGCGCTTAAAATCATTTTAAAGGAATTTAAAAGCGGAATAACAGAATATGTAGAGGAAGAAGATTTTGAAAATCATTATAATCTGGGAATTGCATATAAAGAAACAGGTCTTCTGGACGAAGCAATAGAAGAATTTAAAATTGCCGCAAATAAAGAAGAAAATATTGTACAGTGTTATGGAATACTGGGAATATGTTATATGGAAAAAGGGATATATGGTTATGAGGAATTCTATGGATTAAATGAGTCTCCTTTCTCAAATGCACCTGAAAGTAAATTTTATTTTGAGACTAATCAACATGCAGAAGCAATGAAACGTTTGTTTTTTGCAATAGATACGATGAAAGGATTAGCCGTAGTGCTTGGTGATATTGGGACAGGAAAGACCACTCTTGCACGTAAAGTGCTTGATAGACTTCAAACTGAAAAATACGAAGCTGCCTTACTTATAATTGTGCATAAAGCTATAACTGCCGAATGGATTTTACGCAAAATCGCTCAGCAGCTTGGGGTTGAGAATCCTTCTAATGAAAAAGTTCATCTGCTGGATCAACTATTTAAACAATTATTAAAAATAGATGAAATGGGTAAAAAAGCTGTAGTATTAATTGACGAAGCTAATATGCTTGAAAACAAAGAAATCATGGAAGAATTCAGAGGGCTTTTAAATCTCGAGCTTCCCGGTAAAAAATTGCTTTCATTAATTTTAATCGGTTTGCCCGAATTAGATGAGCATTTAAAATTGGATGAACCATTAAGACAAAGGGTTGCCGTTAAATTTACTTTGCGCTCTCTCTCTTTAAATATCGCGGCTGAATATATAAAACACAGATTGAAAATTGCAGGGATAGAGAATCCTGAAAGAATATTCAATGATGAGGCTATAGTTGCAATTTATAAATATTCAAACGGGATACCGCGTTTAATAAATACAATCTGCGATAATGCTTTATTTGAAAGTTTTCTTATTAAAAAATTATCGATTAATAAAGAATTAATTAAAACTGTATCTTTTGACCTGGGATTAAATGTTGGTTTGAAAGAAGATAAAAATAATGAAATTTGTGGTAGTGATAGGCGGGTGTAGTTCAGCGGTAGAACGCAAGCTTCCCAAGCTTGATGTCGAGGGTTCGACTCCCTTCACCCGCTCCAATATTAACTTTATAAGGATTGTTTTATGATAGATTTTCATACACATACATTATTTAGCGATGGAGATCTGCTGCCGTCTGAATTGATTCAAAGAGCCAAAATTAAAGGCTATAAGGCAATCGGGATTACTGATCATGTTGATGAATCTAACATTGAAGATGTTGTTTTAAAAATTACAAAATTTTCAAGGGAAATTAATAAATTAAATGAAATTTATGTAATACCGGGAGTTGAGATTACGCATGTCACTATAATATTTATTTCCAATTTAGTTAAAAAGGCAAGAAAACTCGGTGCAAAGCTTGTAATTGTACACGGAGAAACGATTGCAGAACCGGTTGCAAAAGGAACAAATATGGAAGCCCTAAAATCAGATATCGATATCCTGGCTCATCCGGGACTTATCAGTATTGATGAAGTTAAACTGGCAAAAGAAAAAGATATTTATTTAGAATTAACAACAAGAAGAGGACATTCTTATACAAACGGACACGTATTAAAATTATCAAAAAAGATAGGGGCAAAGATAGTTATTAATAACGATGCTCACCTGCCGGAGGATTTATTACCGGAAGAATTTATTAAAAAAATAGCTTTAGGATCAGGTATGGACAATAATGATTTTCAAAAGGCTTTAATAAACGCATCAAATTTACTAAAAAAAATTAAGAACATTTAAATTTTAAATCAGGAGGTATTATGTCATTAAAAAAATACAGAACAATGGGTAACGCAGATGAAAAATCTTTTTTTGATTTTTTTAAAAAAAATTTTAAAATATTAATCATTTGCGGAGGTTTTTTATTTTTATTATTAATTTTTATAATTGGATATAGCTCATATAATGAGAAAATAAAAGATGAAAGTCTTAAAATTTTTGAGGAAACAATTAAACCTTATCATGAGATATTGGTTAAAAACGATAAAAAAAGCCTAAAGGAAATGACAATTAGGGCAAACGGTTCATTTTCAAAAATCAAGGATGATAATATAAAAACTTTAAGTTCGCTATATATGGGAAATTTTTCTATTGATTTAAATGAATTCAAAGATGCCATTAAATATTATGAAGAATTCACCAAAAAAAGTGATGATAAATTTTTGCATATAATAACACGGCTGAATCAGGGATTAGCTTATGAAGAATTAAAATTATATCCTCAGGCTTTAGAATGTTTTCAAAAAGCGCTGCAAATTTCAGAACCTAATTTTTTAAAAAATGAACTGAATATGGCAATAGCCAGATGTTATGAAAAAACAGGGAAAATAGATCAAGCTAAAATTATTTACAAAAATTTAGCCGATTCCGAAGAAGCTAAATATCGATTAAAAAATCTTCCGTAGTATTTTTATCAAAATTTTATCCTTAAATATTTTTAAATCTAAAAGGATGAGAATAAAATAATATTATAAATATTCAATAATATAAAATATTTATACAACTTTGGCAGAAATTCATATAATATTATAATTATCTTCATATACAAAAATGAAAATGTTAAATTGTAGAATTCTAAAAAAACTATTAATACTTGCTTTAATGTTAATAATCATAATATTT
>JACQWU010000100.1 GCA_016209155.1 Candidatus Desantisiibacteriota bacterium
AGGAAAATTCGCAATAGTATTATTTGTTTTTTCATTCAATTCTTTAAAAATTATTTTCGTGAAATTATTTCCTGTTTTATTATTTCCAACAGGTGTAATTTTAAGTTTATACTTTCCTTCGTCAAGCAATGTTGATATCCCTCTTGAAAAAGGTGATTATAATCTTAAGATATGGTCTATTGATCATCAGCCATATAACGCGGTTTTGGAATTATCAAACATCATTGCGGATTTGATTAATTATAAAGATTTAAAAAATTTCGAAAAAATAAAATCAATTTTAAAAAATAATTATTTAATCGCAAAAATAAAAGTTGATGAACCTGGAATATATGAATTTTTTGGAGAGAGAAATATATATTATAGTAATAAATATGGCTTTAATTTCGTCAGCTCCAATAATAAAATAAATGTTTTAAATAATTATTTCTGGGTATTTTACAGACCATCCAAAAATAATATTTATTTTTCAAAATTCATTTTTGATGGTAATTTTTATAACACTACATCAGTTAATATATATGGCGAAAATCCTGTTTTACTGGATATTAAGTCAAACAAAATAGGCCCAACTGTTACCATTTCAAGTACAAAATATAATCAGATAATGTCCGGATTCGTAACAGGAGAAGATAAAAATTCATTAAATGTTTTACCTGAAGTATTTATTTCATCAAGTAATATATTTGATAATAATAAATGCTTATCAATTGCCTTACCCGGAAAAGCTAATAAATTAATGTTATGGAATCCGGAGGAGAATTCAAAAGATATTACTTTTAATACAAATATTGAATTATATTACTTTAAAAAACCTTTAATTGAAAATAATATAAATTTTGGAAAATTTTCAGATAAAATAAAAGGTTTATCACAAATAAAATACAATTTACCTAAAGGAAACAAAAGCATTGAATTCGTTTTAAGAAAGAATATGATTGCATATACTTTTGATGAGGATTCAATTAAAGACATTTTTTGGGCAAGAGATGATTATAATTCTTTCTATTTAGAAACAAATCTTGACAAATTTATTATTTTAAATTTATATAATAGCATATCTGCTTATGAGATTACTGTTTTAAATAAACAAAAAATTTCTACTTCCATGTTAATATCACAAGAAAGTATGTTCGAAAAAATTTATCAGGATTCCGGTGAAATAAATATAAATATCGATGGAAAAATTAATGATAATAAATTATTAAATATTACCGGGAATATATCAGAATGTATATTAATTAATAAAAATGGCAAGATTCATAAAATAATAAATGAAAAACCGTTTATTCTCTTAAATGAAATCAGCTATTTGAAAATTAAATATAATCCCGGATTAGTTAAAGTCTGGATTTCAGAAAAAGATAATATTTTAGAAAAACGATGGGGAAAAGATTCCGCTCTAAACAAAATTCAACTCGAAAATTTTTCTTTAAATTTACCGCCTGCAAATAATAATTCATATGAATTCACAGTAAATACACCTTCTATGGTTTATGTCTCTTCTCAAGAACCATATGTCGTTGCTATGCAAAAAGATGGAGCATATTTAGTATGCAATGAGATTTTATCAGGTTCATTTAATTATTTTTTATCTGTGCAAGGTAACTATCAACTTAAACTGCGTTCAATTAATGATAAACAATTTCAGGATGAAATTGAATTTTCGATAGTTCCAATTATTGAAATCACAGATACTCTTGGGCCTGAGACAATTATTGAAAAAAATGAATCAAAAGCATTTAGCTTTATACATAAACAAAAAGGATATATCGGTATTGCTGTAAAAGCTTTTAAGGACATATTAAATTGTGAAGTTTATTCAAATGATCAAAAGTTGATCAAAAGTGGAAGACTCTTATATTTAAATCTTGATGCCGGTCAATATTTTTTAAAAGTAGTACCAAATAATGACAATGAACCTTTGAAATTTAAACCTGTTATTGCCGGAATTGTTGAACAACCTTCAAGTCCGCCAAAGGAATATATAAAAGAATTTTTTGAAAAATACGGGATTAAATAAAAGGCAAAACATGAGATAAAAAATGAACCACAGAGGGCACAGAGAAAAGCTATTAATTTCTCAGTGTTCTCAAAAAATTTCTTTAAAGATTAATATATAAAGGTTTTTCTGTGTTCTCTGTGGTTAATTTTTAGCATTACATTTTTTATAGGAGTTTGTTATGCAAGTAAAAAAACTTTTTTTGGTAATGGTTTTTGTTTATTTAATTTTTTGGCCTAAAATGATCGCGGATCTAAAAACAATAGTCCTGAAGACCATCCTGAAAAATTAATAAAAATGGATAAAGTCCCCGCAGGTGAATTTAGATGGCTGGATGAAAAAACTTTGCAATTTAAACCTGCAGATGCATGGCCTCCGCTAACACAATTCAAATGGACAATTGATAATACTACAAAGGAATTTATTACATTGCTTTCTATCCCGGAAGAAGTTCGGATAAAAGATAGTTCGAAAAATATTGATAAAATTATAGCTCAAACTGATAAACCAAAAAACGCGTATTCAAGAAAAAGAAATTATTATGAAAATTATAATGAAGAAGAGAACGAATATAATAACGAGGAATTTCTTGAATATTCTAATGAAAGAACAAAAAACTATAATAATGGAGAAAACCTTTCCGAAGTTAGTGAAATAATCTTTATATTTAAAGACAGGATTGAAATAAATAAATTGAAAAATTTAATTTCAATTGAATTACGCAGTTTACCGGGAATAAATAAAGAAGAAAGTGTTTTATTAAATCAGGATGACTATACTCTTAAACCTGTTGAGAGAAACGTATTTAAAGACAAATTTACATATATATTAGCTTTTAAAATCCCGGTTAAAGAAGGTTTCAAAGTAATACTAAATTTATTTTTATCATCAGATGAGAAATTGAAAGATTCTAAAATTGAATATTTATTTGCTACAAAAGAACCATTTAGAGTAAAAGCTATTGGTATAGGAAATACTTCATATAACATAACATTATTTAAACCGGCTATTGAAAAAATTGAATTTACTCTGGCAGATAGAAAATTATTGATTAAGGGCAATATCAAAGAAGAAACTCTGTATAAAGCCGAAATATCACCGGTTAAACTTTCTGATGGAAGACAATTGCAAAATAAAGCTTCATCCGAATTCTATTTTTATTTCCCTAAAAAGGAAGCGTTCTTAGTATGGAAAGAATGTAATGTTATTATTGAACGTTATGGACCTCAGCAAATCCCAATGACAGGCAGGGCTGATACAAAAATTGATTTGCGAATATATAAAATTGATCCGTTAAATTTAGCTCTATGGCCATTTCCTGACAGCCCAATTATAATTGATGAATCAACCAGACCTCCCATTCCGGGGGAAGAACCAATCTCAACGGAATCAATAAAAAATTTTATTTCTTCTAATGATTTTAATACTCATTTAAAAATGTTAGGAAGTCCGTTAATTTCAAATGTTATTGATTTACCAAAAATAAGTTCAATAAATAAAACGGATTTTGGATTAGATGTAAAAAAGTTTTTAGGAGATATTTCGGGTTCTGGAAAATCCGGTACTTATTTAATCGGATATAGAAGATTAAACGATGAAAATAAGAGATATTATGTTAGAGTGCAGGTTACTGATTTGTGCCTGACAACTTTTGAGGAAAAACGCGGAATAAAATTTGTTGTTACATCACTGAAAACAGGAAAACCAATTGAAGATGCAAAAATAATACTGCAAGGCAATACCGGTTATAGAACCTCAGAATTTAGTGACATAATAATTGGAGAAACTGATGAATCCGGCATGTTTTATTATTTACATAAAAATAATTTGCAAAGTAACTTTACTCGATTTATAGTAAAAAAAGATGATGATATTTTAGTGATTAATCCTGCAAATCCACCTGTATCTTTTTTAAATAATCATTGGTTTAAAACACAAAATTCATGGCTTAGCTGGCTTAATTCATATCCAAAATATTTTGGGACAGAACCTGATAATACAGATTCTTTAGTAAAAGGTTTTGTTTTTTCCGAGCGTCCTATTTATAGACCCGAAGAAGAGGTTTATATCAAAGGTTATGTTCGAAAAATTTTAGAAGGAAAATATAGTATTGAACAAAATATATCCATTGAACTTGAAATTGTCGGCCCTGATGAAAATAAGACATGGAAGTATCCCCTTAAGCTTACTTCACAGGGGAGTTTTTATTATAAATTTCAAGAACAATCTTTGCCCAGCGGAAATTATACTGTAAATATATATCGAATTTTAAATCCCGGCAGATATTTTATAGCTAAAACAGATTTTAAAAAAGAAGCATATCGAATACCAAAATTTAAGATTGAATTATATGGTCAGGACAAGGTTCCTCTTGATCGTGAATTTACAGTACTTTTAACCGGTGACTATTATGCCGGCGGTAAGGTTATCGGTAGGCCTGTTACATGGCGTGTTACTAAATTTTCTTACGCACATACACCAAAAGAAAAAGAAGGGTACATATTTTCAACAGATAATCGATACTCAAAATCTCAAGAGAAAACATCAAGCGGTGTGATTGAAAAAAAGGATATTACTGATGAATCAGGGTCTGCCAGACTTATAATAAATCCTGCTTTAGAGACTGAAGGGAAACCAATACTATATATTGTTGAGGCAACTGTTACTGATATTGATGAACAGACTTTTACTATAACGCAAAAAGTTATTGCATTACCTGCTTTTAATATTGGGGTTAAATTGGAACGTTATTATAAAGATTTTAAAAATATAATACCGGAAATAATAGCTCTTGATGTTTTTGATAAACTTCAGGATGGAGTGGAATTAAATGTAAATTTGCTAAAAAGAGAATGGCATTCACGTTTGCAGGAAACAGATTTTTCTTCAGGTGAATTATCATATATAAATGATATTGTAGATAATAAAATGTATGAAACAACAGTTATAACAGGGGAAGAATTGAATAAACTGCAATTACCTGTTAAAGAGGCAGGTGTATATGTTTTAGAAGTTGAAGCGCGTGATAAATTAAACAGATTACAGCTTGTTTCTGTTGATTTTTATGTTAGCGGTAATGAAAAAGTATCATGGGAAAAAACAAAAGAATCTATTTTTGAGGTTGTTGCAAATAAAGATAATTATGATTCAGATGAAAAAGCATCTATTGTACTAAAAAGTCCGTTTCAAAACGCAGAAGCAATAGCGATTGTTGAAGCGCCTGATAAAAACTATTATTTCTGGATGAATGTTAAAAATGGAAGTGCAGTTTTTGAATTTCCGATATTAAAAACATACATACCTAAAATTCCGGTACATTTTTTATTATTACGGGGACGAAATACAGATGAAATTAAAAATAGTAACGATATAGGCAGACCTAAATCAATAGCTTCAACTATTTATATTAAAGTTAATCCGGAGCAAAATAGAGCAATAATAGATTTATCTCATCCTAAAAAAGCTATACCGGGTGAAGAGATAAAAATATTAATATCATTAACTAATTTAAAAAAAGAACCTATTCCGGGTGAAGTTACTTTATGGTTTGTTGATGAAGCTGTACTTGCATTGCGCAAGGAAAAAAGCATTGATCCATTACCAAATTTTATTCCTGATGTAGAGTCATATTTAAGGATAATTGATACGCGAAATAAAGTTATAGGAAATGTCTTAACATCTGAATATCCCGGAGGAGATACAGGTGGAGATGAGTCTGGTACATTTTTCAAAGGCAATGTCAGGAAAAATTTTAAAACAGTACCATATTATAATCCTAATATTTTAGTTGATGAATCCGGAAAGATTGAGGTTACTATTAAGCTCCCTGATAATTTAACTAATTTTGCAATAAGAGCTGTTATATGTTCAAAAGAAGATAAATTCGGATTTGCTAAATCATTAATTTCTGTTCGCCTGCCGGTTATTATTCAACCTGCAATGCCGAGATTTGTCCGCATTGGAGATAAATTTACAGCAGGCGGAATCGGGAGAATTGTTGAAGGAGAGGGCGGTGCGGGATTATGCAGTATCGAAACAGAAGGATTAACAATTGAAAATAATAAAGTTAAAAAGATAGATTGGCTGCTAAATAAACCGAAACAAATATATTATAACTTTAATGTTAATACTCATATTTTTAATGATAAAGGATTATTAATTGATAATAAAGTAAAAATTAAAATGTCTGTAATAAGAAATTCGGATAATAAAGGAGATGCTTTTGAAATAACACTGCCTTTAAAGGATGATAGGAAACAGATAATACAGCAAAAATTTGTTAATTTAGAAAAGAATAAAAAAATATCATTTTCTGAAATTAAAGAAAAATATCGTAAAAACAGCCTCCGGCGAACTGCGCTTATATCAAATCAAATACGAATTTTAAAAATGGCAAGCTCAATACAATATTTGATCAATTTCCCATATGGGTGTACTGAACAGAAAATAAGCCGGGTATATCCTGCGCTTGCTTTAAAAGGAATTTTTTCGAATTTTAAAATAGATGAATTAATTCCCAATATTGATATTATAGTAAAGGAAACATTAGAGTATTTAAAACAAACAATGACAAGAGATGGCTTATATAGTTACTGGCCAGGCGGGCGGGGATATGTAAATTTAACAGCTTATGTTCTGGAATTTCTTGTGGAAGCTAAAAAAGCCGGATACAGTGTTGATGATGATTTATACGCTCGCGCAATTGATTCATTAAAAAAAGCAATGCGTTCGGATTATAATCTTTTTATTGACGGATATGCTTATGAAGAGCGCAGTTATGCGTTATATGCTTTATCTATGGCAGGACAATTCGATCCTGCGTATGCAAATGAAATGTATAAATCCGCAAAAGTATTACCACTTCATACTGAATCAAAAATATTACTGGCTTTTTTAAATTCAAATTATAAAAATGAAAAAATATTGTCTGATATGTCGGACGATTTATGGAATAACCTTATATTTAAATTAAGGGATGGAAAAGAAGTCTATGGCGGATTGCAGGATAGAGTTGATTCATGGGGCGGATTAATTAATTCAAATGAAATTACAACATTAGCAAATGTAATAAGCGCTTTATCTCATGCAAAAACCAAAGATCCAAAATTTAATCTTTTAGTTGATGAACTTATTACAACCTGCGGAAAAGACGGATGGGGGAATACAAATGCTACATCTGCTTCTTTACTTGCTTTAAAAGATGTTACAGGTACTGATAAAACTACGATTGGTGAATACGCATTACAAATAAATTTTGGCGGTAAAAATAATAAACTTAAAGTAAACAATCAAAATCCAACTGTTTTTTTAGTAAGCAATGATGAAGGTGATGCAAATATTACAATGAATGAGAGTTCTTTAAATAATCCTCTTTATGCAAGATTAGAAGTTTCATATATACCTGATAAACAGGGAGACACAGTTAAGGCAGAAAATAAAGGTTTTGTTGTTACAAGAGAAATAATACATATTTTAAAAGACGGACAAGCCCCAAAACGCTATTTAATTGAAAAAGAAAATGAAAAATATAATTTTAATATCGGAGATGTAATTGAGGAGCATATACAGGTAATAAATCCTGAAGATAGATATTTTGTGGCAATAATTGCTCCAATGGCTTCAGGTTTTGAACCATTAAATCCGAATTTGGATATCTCACCTCCTGAATCAAAACCGCAAGGTGAAAATACTTTAAATTCAACATATAATATGTTTCAGGATGATTATGTTGGATATTTTTATGATTTTCTTCCAAAAGGTACTTATGATTTTTATTATAGATTAAAAGCCTATACTGAAGGTTCATTTATACATCCTGCGGCATATGCTGAAATGATGTATATGCAGTCTGTCTCGGGAAATTCAAATGGAACAAGAATTGTTATTGAGAAGTAGAGATTTTATCCAATTAACGACTCAGCAGGGATATTGAAATTTATATATAGGGATTTAATCATTTTTACAGTTAAATGCCTTTTTTTGTTTAAAATCTCTGATACACGATTCCTGCCTCCTAAATACGGAGCTAAATCAGAATTTTTTAATCCCATTTGTTCCATCCTAAATTTAATTGCTTCTATTGGATCAGGCGGCACTATTGGATAGTGTTGTTGTTCATAATGCTCCACTAAAATAGATAAAATCTCCAATTCATCCCCTTGTGGTGTATTTTTTTTAGTATCAAATATTTCTTCAATTTTTTTTAAAGCTTTTTCATAATCTTTGTTATTTTTTATTGGTTTAATTACCATAGTTATACCTCCGCTACTTTTATTCTATCATATTCTTTATGAGTACCAATAAATCTTATAAAAACAATTTTATAGGCATAGTTTATTGCTACAACTAATCTATATGTATTACCTCTTATATTAAAAACAGCTTTATTATTGGCTAATATACTTGCTGAACTGTACATTTGCTTGATGTCATTTGGATTGTTCCAATTTGATTTTTTAGTTTCTTCATACCAGGCACGTAATGCCTGCTCCGAATCACTATGTTTTTCCCAAAACTCTCGTAACCTTTTGACTGATATTATTCTCATATATATTGAAAATATATTCCCAAATTGGGATTTTGTCAAGAATATTTTAGGAATGGCATGGAAAAATTTCTTGACAACTCTATTTTTATATAGTTAAATTATAACATCCAATTTTTATTTAACTATCCATCTATATGCTGAAATGATGTATATGCAGTCTGTCTCGGGAAATTCAAATGGAACAAGAATTGTGATTGAGAAGTAGAGATGAAAAAAAAGATACTATTCATTTTTTTGCTATTAATAATTTTATTTATAACCTATTACAAAAATCATAAAGATATTATTTTAAAGCCGTATAATTCATCCATTTTGCTTTTAGATTGCAACGGGAAATATCTTGCTGATATTGAGACAGAGAGTGGATTATTCGGGTATTGGCCATTGCCGGATATTATCCCTGATAAAATTATTAAATCAACCCTTGCTGCTGAGGATCATAGATTTTATTCTCATAATGGAGTTGATGTTCATTCAATTCTGCGTGCATTCTGGTCAAATCTAAAAAACAGAAAAATAGTTTCCGGAGCATCTACGCTCGCAATGCAAACCGCAAGACTTCAAAATCCTGGTAAAAGAACTTTTTTAAAAAAAATAAATGAAGCATTCCAGGCATTAATCCTTACTAAAAAATATGGGCGTATAAATATTTTAAGGCAATATCTGAAAATAGCGCCATATGGAAATAGAGCATATGGAATAAATTATGCCGCAAGAAAATATTTTAAAAAACCAATTCAGGATTTAAGCTGGGGAGAAGCAGTTTTGCTTGCCTCTCTGCCTCAATCTCCGGGTAAAATGAACTTTACAAAGGAGATCGGCAAAAATTTAATTATAAAACGCGCAAAATTTATTTTAGATAGATTAATTAAATTAAACTGGATTTCTAAAGAAGATTATGAATACACTCAAAAAGAATTGCAGGAATTTAAAACTGCAAATATTCATAAAGATAAAATCCCGGATACACTAATCCATGCAGTACTTGATATTAAAACAAAAATAAAAAATAATGAATCAATTAAAAATAAGTATTCACTTAAAACAACAATAGATATTGATTTGCAAGAAAGAGTTTTTGATATTGCAAATGAAGCAATAATACAGTACAGAGATTATGGCGCTGATAACATAGCTGTTTTAATAGTCGATAAACACACAGGCGGAATAGTAAGTTATATTGGTTCTGATGATTATTTTTACGATAAATTTTATGGTAAAATAAATTTTGTTCAAACATTACGTTCATCAGGCAGTACATTAAAACCATTTATTTATGCATTCGGGATGTCTGAAAACGGCTACACTGCGGCGCACATTCTTAAAGATGTTGGATTTTTGCTTAATTTTAAGGATGGAAAGTATTTTGTCAGAAATTACGATGAAAAATTTTTAGGCCCGATTCTTTATCGCGATGCTCTTGCAAATAGCAGAAATCTACCGGCTATTGAAGTATTACAAAATGTCGGGATTGATGTTACTTATGATAAATTTAAAAAACTCGGGCTTGCAGATATAAAACATAATGCGGAATATTATGGACTCGGGATGTCTATAGGCGGAATATATGTAACATTATATAATCTTGTGCAGGCTTATGGAGTTTTAGCGTGCGACGGGAAAGAATTTCAATTAAAATTTTTTACTGATGAAAATTCAAATATTAATAAAAAACAATTAATACCCGAAGATATTGCACGGCAAATAACACTTTTTTTAGCTGATCCAATGGCAAGGCTTCCAGGTTTCAGTAGAATGAGCGCATTAGAATATCCCTTTCCCGTAGCTGTTAAAACCGGAACATCTCAGGGATTTAAAGATGCCTGGGCGATAGCATATTCAAAAGATTATATCGTTGGAGTATGGATTGGAAATGCTAATTGTCTTCCTATGAAAAGATTAACAGGGTCAATTTCATCGGCAAAGGTAATTAAGCAAATAATGTTTTCTTTGCATCCGGAGGATTTAGACGGTTTAAGAGAAATTGAATTCCCTGCGCCAAAAGGATATAAAGAATACAGAATTTGTAAATTAACAGGTAAATTAGCAACAACTGAAACACCATATACTGCCACAGAAAGATTTAAGCCGGGTACAGAACCAAAAGAATATAGTGATATATATAAAAGAATATCTATTGATATACGCACGGGTTTAGAGTCACAAGGAGATTGTCCTGAAAAATTTAAAATTACAAAAATATTTGTGAATTTACCAAATGAATTTGCTATTTGGGCAAAAGAATCAGGATTTGAATT